>JAZSPR010000158.1:0-12836 GCA_045537555.1 Acutalibacteraceae bacterium
CAATCGTAGGGACCGATGCCCACATCGGTCCGCATTTGTCGAAGACAAATCGGAAATCTTTGATTTCCGCTAACCGACAAATTAATTCAATGAACTTATTGTAATAGAACGGTGTTCCACCGTTATTGCTTCGTAAACTTCGCAATCGGACCGATGTGGGCATCGGTCCCTACAAGAATTACTTTTCCTTCAATAAAAGATCCCTACAAATTATTGTTTGCTTGACTATTCCGATATTTTATTTTATAATATATATTATTCATAAATTCGGGGGTGGAACGCTTGACAGGGAACTGTATCGGGATTGATATTGGAACCGCCAATATAACTGCATATGTTGAAGGCAAGGGGATAGTGTTCTCACGTCCTTCTGCCGTTGCGTGTGATACACATACGGGTAAGATTCTTGCACTCGGTGAAGATGCTTTTGCCATGACGGGCAGGGCACCCGCATCAATCAGGGTTGTGCGTCCGTTTGCCGACGGTGTTGTTTCCGATATCGGCATTACCGTTGCAATGCTCAATGATTTTGTTGAAAAAGTCTGCCGTATGAGTGTTCTCAAGCCGAATATCATTGCAAGTGTACCTGGTGAAATCACAAGCCTTGAAAAAAAGGCAATTCTTGATGTTCTTGCCGCTTCGGGTGCCGCAAAGGTATGTATTATGGAACAGCCTTTTGCTGCGGCTATAGGTGCCGATATTCCTTTCAGCAAACCGTACGGCACAATGATTATTGATATAGGAGCGGGAACGGTTGATATTGCTGTTGTTTCAATGAACAGTATTGCGGCTGTAAAAACAATCCGTTTTGCTTCAGAATCATTCACAAACGATATTATAAGATATTTAAGACGTGAAAGAGATATTGATATCGGTTTCCTCACGGCTGAATACATAAAAAAGACAATCGGCGGTGCCGTTATCCGTAACGAAGAAATCGCACTTGTTGCAAAGGGACGAAATATTGTTACGGGTACTCCCATTAACTTTGAAATAACCTCAACCGAGGTTTACTGGGCAATAAAAGAACATGTTGACATGATTCTTACAGCCGTGAAGGAAGTTTTTTCAAAGATTTCACCCGAACTTTCCGCAGATATCTTTGAAAGCGGAATTGTTCTTACGGGCAAAGGCTCACTTCTTTACGGAATGGATGCTTTTCTTGAAAGTTCAACCGGTATTCAGGTCAGAATTGCAAAAGAGCCGTGGTTATGCGTTGCAAAAGGGCTCGGAAAATCAATTCAGAACAAGAGAAAGCTTAAAAATACAGGATATGAATTCAGATATTACGATGAATTCTGATAAAAATTATGCAGAGTGAGATTGAGTATCATCAGATAACAGGCGTTGTTGAAGACGTTGTGTTCTATAATACGGAAAATTCGTTCACTGTCCTTGATGTTTCAAGCGGCGGTGAACTTATTACTGCTGTCGGCATTCTGCCTGAAATAACTGCCGGTGAAAAAGTTGTTCTCACGGGTACATGGGACATGCATCAGAGCTTCGGCAGACAGTTCCGTGTCAACCGTTTTGAACGTTATCTGCCCGATACCGCGGCTCAGTTTCTTAAATATCTCTCTTCGGGAGCAATAAAGGGTGTCGGGCCTAAAACCGCAACCCAGATGGTTGAAAGATTCGGTGACAACACATTCAATGTTATCGAAAACGAACCCGAAAGACTGACTGTTTTAAGAGGAATTTCAAAAGACAAGGCGAAACTTATTTCAGCCGAATTCAAAAAGCAGTTTGCCGTAAGAACTGTTATTTTAGGGCTTGAAAAATACGGTCTTACTCCTTCTGAATGTATCAGAATCTTTAAAGAACTCGGCGTGAATGCCGTTGATATAATCAAAGAGAATCCTTATGTCCTGTGCACTCAGGCTCAGATTGTCTCTTTTGAAAGAACTGAGAAAATTGCATCTGAACTCGAATCTGCTCCCGAGCCGAAACACAGACTCAGGGCAGGTATTACTCATATTATAAGATATAATCTTTTCAACGGTCACACATGTCTTCCCATGAAAAAGGTTGTGCCTCTCTGTTGTGAACTTTTAGGTGTTGAAGAGACGGATGTAAATTCCGCAATTTCAGAGATGATTGTAAATAAAATGCTCATTCCCTTTGAAATGAAAGAGAAAGTTTTTCTAAGCCTTCCCGATGTTTACCAAGCGGAAAGCACAATTGATGAAAAAATAAAACAGCTTATGCGTTTTTCGGCAAGCGATATGGATGCCACCGACGGGGACCTTGAACGCATTGAAAAAGAAAACAACATCACATATGAAGAAAAACAGAAAGAGGCAATAAAACTTGCGGCTCACGGCGGAATGCTTGTTCTTACGGGCGGACCGGGTACGGGAAAAACAACCGTTGTAAAAGGCATTATCAATTTCTTTGAAAAAAAGAGAATGGAAATAATGCTTGCGGCACCCACGGGCAGAGCGGCAAAAAGAATGAGTGAACTTACGGGTTATGAAGCAAAAACAATCCACAGACTTCTTGAAGTTGAATGGACTGATGGCAGAAAGCTTGATTTCAAACGTAACAAACTTAATCCTCTTGAAGCTGATGTAATTATTCTTGATGAAGTTTCAATGGTTGATATTTTCCTCTTTTCGCATTTTCTTGATGCAGTCAGATTCGGTTGCCGTGTAATTTTGGTCGGAGACCCCGACCAGCTTCCCGCTGTTGATGCGGGTAATGTTCTCGGAGACATAATCGCATCGGGGAAAGTTCCCGTTGTAAGGCTTACCGAGATTTTCAGACAGTCGGGAGAAAGCCTGATTGTTACAAATGCTCATGCCGTTATTGACGGCAGAGAGCCTGTTCTTGATTCAAAGGACAATGACTTTTTCTTTATGAACAGAGATAATCCGATTATTGCGGCACAGACGGTTTCACAGCTGTGCTCCGAAAGACTGCCGAGGGCTTACGGTTATTCGCCCCTTGAAAATATTCAGGTGCTTTGCCCCTCAAGAAAAGGCGACTGCGGAACAATTAATCTTAACAGACAGCTTCAGAATGTTCTCAATCCCGCAACGGACAAAAAGAAAGAGTGTAAAATTGCAGGCAGACTGTTCCGCGAGGGCGATAAGGTCATGCAGATAAAGAACAATTATGACATTCCGTGGGAGAGAGGCAGAGAATCAGGCTCGGGACTCTTCAACGGTGATATCGGCATCATTCAGGAAATCAATATCAAGAGTGAATGTATGCGAATCATTTTTGATGACGACAGAGAAGTTGTTTATCCGATTCCGTCAGGTGCAGAACTCGAACTCGCTTATGCCGTGACCGTTCATAAAAGTCAGGGTAGTGAATACGATTGCGTTATTCTGCCCGTTTCGGATGTTCCTCCCATGCTTCTTTACAGAAATCTTCTTTACACGGCGATAACAAGAGCCAAAAAAATGATGATTGTCGTCGGCTCAAGATATAAACTTGATAAAATGATTGAAAACAATAAGCAGAATAAGAGATATTCGATGCTCAAAACTATGCTTGAACAATAATTTATCGAGCTGAAGCTCGAAAAATTCAGATTTGCCAAACAAAAAAATCGGCTCATGTGAGCCGATTTTTTTATGTCGTCTTTTTTTTGAACTGTATTTCACTAAGCATTGCACTTCCGAGGATAAGCACGGCACCGATAATGCCGTAAATATCCATTCTTTCTTTGAGAATCACAGCGGAAAGAATAATCGCAACAGCGGGGTCGATATAACTGAAAATCGCCACGGTCTGTGCTTTCAGGTCTTTCATTGAGTTGAAATAGAATGTGTATGCAATACCCGTATGTATGATACCCGTGATAAGGAGCATCACGACAGTCAGCGGTGCAAATTCAAGCTTTGTGATGTCTTCTGTCAGGAAAATGTAGGGAATAACAACAATTGCGGCAGTACCTAACTGCATGATTGTTTTTTCATAAGCGGAAATTTCTCCCAGTTTTTTGTTGAGGACAATAACCGTTGCATAAAGTATTGCCGCACCGAGACCGGACAGAATTCCTCTGAGTTCGTCGGGAGAGGGTATTCCGTTCTGAATCACACCCGAGACGAAAACCATTCCGAGAAGTGCTCCGATAAGGCAGAGAAACTGCTTTAAAGTGAGCTTTTCTTTCAGGAAAAAGGGTGAAGCCAGCATAACAAAAAACGGTGCAAGGTAGTAGGTGAGTGTTGCCGTTGCAACCGTTGTGTAGTTGTATGCTTCAAAGAGAAAAATCCAGTTGAAGCCGATTGCCGCACCCGAAAGGAGCAGAACAATCAGATTATTCTTAATATTTCTGAATGAAAGTTTGTTTCTTGTTACAAGCACCACAAGTAATAAAAAAATCATACCGATAAGCCCTCTTGCGCAAGCTATTACGCTTGAGGGCATAGGTATGTATTTTACAAATATTCCGATACTGCTGAAAACGAGCATCGATGCCGTGAGCTGTAACTTTGCACTTACAGCAGATTTCATATTAAACGGCAGCCTCTTCTTTTTCTTCTTCGATTACTGAAGTACAGTGAGGGCAACGTGTTGCTTCAATAGCAATTTCGCTCATACAGAAGGGGCACTTCTTTGTTGTGGGAGTTGCGGGTTCTTCTTTCTTCTTGCCGATTGTCATCATCTTGTTGATAGCCTTGACAATGCAGAAGAGAATGAATGCCATGATGATGAAATTGATAACGGCTGTAACAAAGTTTGATGCATAAACACCGATTTCAGCCTTTTCGATGGGGTCGCCTGCTGTAATAAGCTGCAGAATGGGGTTGATGAAGTTGTCTGTAAGGGAAGTTACGATATCCTTGAAAGCGGCACCGATGATTACGCCTACTGCAAGGTCAAGCACATTACCTTTGAGAGCAAACTCTTTGAATTCCTGTAAAAACTTTTTCATACATAAATCATCCTTTATTTTAAGATTTTATATTATTATTCCTTTGAGGAATGATAATTCGGTTCACATGTGAGATTGACACCGAGTCTCTTGAAGACCTTTTCGTCAATCTGGGAGAGCATAACTGTTGAATGAACTTCGCATCCTCTTAAATTTCCGAGCTGTTCCATAGCTTTTTCGGCATCGGGATTTGTAACAGCGCTGATTGAAAGGGCAATGAGAACTTCATCTGTATGAAGACGGGGATTTCTGTTGCCTAAGTGGTCAACCTTGAGATGCTGAATGGGCTGGATTGTTTCGGGAGAGATAAGATGCAGTTCATCGTCAAGCCCTGCAAGTGCCTTTAGTGCATTGAGAAGAAGTGCTGAAGAAGAACCTAAAAGTTCTGATGTTCTGCCCGTGAGGATTCTTCCGTCATGAAGCTCAATTGCGGCGGCGGGACGTCCCGTGAGTTCAGCTTTCTGTAAAGCGGGAGCAATAACGGCTCTTTCGTTTGCCGTAACACCTGCTTTCTTCATAAGAAGCTCAAGCTTGTATATTGTATCGTCGCCAATCTTTCCCTTACGGTGGTCACAGAGACCCGTATAATAACGTCGGATGATTTCGTCGCATGAAGCATTTCTTGCGGCTTCATCGTCAAAAATACAGTTGCCTGCCATGTTTACACCCATGTCTGTTGGGGATTTGTAGGGGCATTCACCGTAAATTGTTTCAAGCATAGCTTTTACAACGGGGAAAATTTCAACGTCACGGTTGTAGTTTACTGTTGTTTCGCCGTATGCTTCAAGGTGGAACGGGTCAATCATATTGACGTCGTTGAGGTCAGCCGTAGCGGCTTCGTAAGCGAGGTTTACGGGGTGGTTGAGAGGCAGATTCCATATGGGGAATGTTTCAAATTTTGCATAACCTGCGGCAATACCTTTTTTGTGCTCGTGATAAAGCTGAGAAAGACAGGTTGCCATTTTTCCGCTTCCGGGTCCGGGGGCGGTTACAACAACAAGCTCACGGGATGTCTCGATGTATTCATTCATTCCGTAGCCTTCGTCACTTACAACTTTTGCAACATTTGAAGGGTAGCCTTCTATTGCGTAATGCTTGTATACCTTTACACCGAGGCTTTCAAGACGCTTCTGGAATGCATTTGCCTGAGGCTGATTTGCATAACAGGTCAGAACAACACTTCCCACATAAAGACCGATGCTTCTGAAAATATCAATAAGACGGATAGTGTCCATATCGTAGGTGATACCGAGGTCGCCACGCAGCTTGTTCTTTTCAATGTGTGATGCATTGATAGCGATAACAACTTCGACTTTGTCCTTTATCTGAAGAAGCATTTTCAGTTTACTGTCGGGCTTGAAACCGGGCAGAACACGTGATGCGTGGAAGTCATCGTAAAGCTTTCCTCCGAATTCAAGATAGAGCTTTCCGCCGAATTTTTCAATACGGTCACGGATATGCTCTGACTGCATTTTCAGATATCTGTCGTTGTCAAATCCTGTTTTTATCATTTTCTGTCGCCTCTTCAAACAATTTAAAACTTTTTATATTATAACATAGAGAAATGCGGTTTGCAAGAAACAAAGCGAAATTTTTTAAATTGA
This sequence comes from Acutalibacteraceae bacterium, assembly GCA_045537555.1. Taxonomy (GTDB): domain Bacteria; phylum Bacillota; class Clostridia; order Oscillospirales; family Acutalibacteraceae; genus UBA1081. The sequence goes on from JAZSPR010000158.1 coordinate 6,493, forward strand.
AAAATAAACAATAATTTGTCGGGGTCTTTTATTGAAGGAAAATTAATTTTTGTAGGGACCGATGCCCACATCGGTCCGATTGCGTAATGTAATGGAGCAATAACGATTGAAAATCGTTCATTTACAACAATCTTATTGAATCAAATTTTTCAATTTGCGGAAATCTGAGATTTCCGATTTATCTTCGACAAATGCGGACCGATGTGGGCATCGGTCCCTACTATTGGTTTATTCAAACAGCCCGACAAATTCTGACTTACGGAGTTTTCATATGAAACGATTTATTTCCATAATTTTAATAATATTCATATTGTTATCCATTTTCACATCCTGCAAAAAGGAAGAAGAAAAAATGGAGCTTTATTATCCTCTTACCGAGGATTTCAAGAGTCTTGACCCGCAGATTGCAACGGACAACTCATCAAAACTTATAGCATATAACTGCTATGAGGGGCTTGTTCGTGTGAATGAACAGGGTGAAGTTGTGCCCGCAGGTGCTGTAAACTGGTCTGTTTCAGCTGATTCACTCACTTACACATTCAATCTCAGACGTGATGCTGTATGGTACCTTACAAACACATCAAAAGAAGAACTCAGCGACAATGACCCGAACAAATCAGACCTGCCCGTGAATTTTGATTCACGCGTTACTGCAAAAGACTATGTTTTCGGCATAAAAAGAGCCGTTGACCCTCTGACGGGTTCATCAGATAACAAATATCTTGCCGCAATCAGAAATGCTCAATACATTATTGACGGAAAAATGGATGTAAATGAGCTTGGAATTGAAGCTGTTGACGATTACACTCTTAAAATAACGCTTGATTATGCAGACCCTGATTTTCTTTATTATCTGACAAGACTTGTTGCAATGCCCTGTAATGAGCAGTTTTTCAATGCATGTAAAGGCAGATACGGTCTTGCAATGGAATATATGCTCTGCAACGGAGTTTATATGGTCTACCGCTGGAGTCCCGGTGCAGTTATAAGACTTGAAAACAACCCTCTTTACACAGGTGAAAACAAAGCTGTTAATGACAGAGTATGGGTTTATTATATTGAAGACGAAGCAACCGTTCCCGAAAAAATCAAAAAAGGGAATTATGATGCGGGTTATGTATCAGCATTTGAGAAACATAACTTTGATGAACGCAAAGGCTTCGGAATAATACCGAGAAGCGATGTTTTATGGGGTTATTGGTTCAACAGCAATACACCCGAATTTGCAGTAACGGAACTACGTCAGGCTTTTGCGGGCACGGTTGACAAAAATATTCTTACAAGTCCCGATTATATTCAGGGCAGAACGGACAGACTTTATACGAATGTCCTCTCCCCCGCATATGACTACACACCGCAGGCTGTTCCTTATGATGAATCTGTTGCTCAGGCAAAATACAAAACGGCAATGGAGAAAAGCGAAGATGTATCGGCGTCAATGACCGTTACCGTGCTTACCTGCGAGGATTTTGCAGACAGCGTTAAAAAACAGATTCAGATATGGCAGAAAGTTTTCGGCATTGACGTGAAAATCAAGGTTGAGACAAGAGAAACTGCTATAAAAATGATGAACTCGGGAAATTATCAGATTGCATTTCTTCCCGTAACAATTACGGCAACAAATACTGCCGAATATTTCAGAACATTTATGTCCGATTCCGATTATAATATAACAGGTTACAGAAACTCAAATTATGATGCACTCATTAATTCACTTACAACTTCCATGTCTCAGGACAAGGAAAATGAAGTTTACAAGAGCTGTGAACAGTCACTCATAACTTACGGTGTGGTTGTTCCCGTATTCACGGAAGCATCATATTTTATAACAGGCAAAGACACTTCGGGAATTTATTCATTCTCGGAAAGTGAAGTTTATTTCAGAAACGGAACAATCGATTAAGGAGAATACAGATGTCAGTTTTAAGACCTTTCAGAGCTATACGCCCCACAAAAGAAAACGCATCAAAGGTAGCCGCACTCCCCTATGACGTTATGAACAGTCAGGAAGCTGCGGAAATGGTAAAGGGCAATCCTCTTTCATTCCTTCACGTTGACAAAGCGGAAATTGACCTTCCCGAAGGCACATATATTTACGATGAGAAAGTTTATCTTAAGGCAAGAGAAAATCTCAATAAGCTTTCAGAAGACGGAATCTGCATTCAGGATGAAAACCCCTGCCTTTACATCTACCGTCAGATAATGAACGGCAGAGCACAAACCGGTATTGTAGGCTGTGCATCAATTGATGATTATATGAACAACATCATCAAAAAGCATGAGCTTACAAGAGCCGATAAAGAAGCTGACAGAATCAATCATGTTGATTACTGCGATGCAAACACAGGCCCTATTTTTCTGACATACAGAGCAGACAGCACAGTTGATGCAATAGTTGAAAAATATGTAAATAATCAACCCGAATATAATTTCGTGACAGATGACGGCATCACAAACACGGTATGGGTGGTTGATAATGATGAAGACATTGCCGCACTTTCAGATGCTTTCGCCAAAATCCCCGCTCTTTACATCGCAGACGGTCACCACAGAGCCGCATCTGCCGTAAAAGTTGGTATAAAACGCCGTGAGGCTAACCCTGATTTTGACGGCACAGAGGAATTTAACTTCTTCCTTGCAGTTTATTTCAGAAGTGACGACCTTGCAATTATGGATTATAACCGTCTTATTGCAGACTATAACGGAAAAACAAAAGATGAACTCTTCAACGAAATTTCTGAAAAGTTTGATATTGAAAAGAAAGATGCAATATATCATCCCGAAATGAAACACACATTCGGCATGTATATCGATAAAGAGTGGTACAAGCTTACCGCCAAGAACGGCATTTTCGATGAAAATGACCCCGTTGACAGACTTGATGTTTCAATTCTTCAGAAGAATGTCATTTCACCCGTTTTCGGAATCGACGACCCGAGAACAGACAAGAGAATTGACTTCGTAGGCGGAATCAGAGGTCTTAAAGAGCTTGAAAGACGCTGTGAAATTGACATGAAGATTGCTTTTTCAATGTACCCGACAACTCTTGACGACCTTATGGACATTGCCGATGCACAAAAAATAATGCCGCCTAAATCAACCTGGTTTGAACCCAAATTGTTAAGCGGCTTGTTTATCCACAAGTTATCTTAAATTGAAATTTTTACACTCCGCTGAGATCAAACGGCGGGGTGTATTCTTTTTTTGCCGAGGAAAAATCCTGAACATAAGCATTTTCAATACCGCAGAGATACATATAATCAACAGCTTTATTGTATTCTTCCTGCGTGATTGAATTCTGAAGCTCGGGCAAGGTGCATTTTTCATTGGGAGTAAACTGACTCATAAGGCTGAAAATGACTTTGTCGCCGAATTCTTCCGATACCCAATCAATCACATCAAGCGTGTCTTCAAGCTGACCGGGGAGCATAAGGTGACGGATTATAACACCTTTTCTCATTATGCCGTCTTCGTCAAGAACGAATTCACCCGTCTGACGGAACATTTCACGGATTGCATTTTTTGCAACTTCAGGGTAATCCTTTGCCTTTGAATATCTTTCCGCAACAGCAGAGGACATATATTTCATATCGGGCAGATAAATCTGAACCTTGCCCTCAAGCATTTTCAGCGTTTCAACGCTGTCATACCCTCCCGAATTATAAACAACGGGTACCGGTAACGGCTTTTCAAGTGTTTTTAATATCTGCTTTGAAAAATGGGTCGGTGTAACAAGATTTATATTATGAACACCCTGTTCAATCAGTTCGTTAAAAATCTCTGTAAGCCTTTCGGGGGTAATAACTTTTCCCTTTCCGCCGGAACTGATTTCATAATTCTGACAGAAAACGCACTTCATATTGCAACCGCTGAAAAATACGGTACCCGAACCTTTTGTTCCGCTGATACACGGCTCCTCCCAGAAATGTGGTGCGGCACGTGCTATTTTTATTTCATCCCCTACAGAACAGACACCCGTATTGATACTTCTGTCAGCATCGCACTTTCTCGGGCAGATGTTACATTTTTCAGTCATCCCATTCACAGCCTGTGACAGTATCCATATCAACACCCTTTGTTTCGTGAGTCTTCTTGCCGAGAGTAATAAGTGCACCGATAAAACCGGGAACAAGAAGACCGAATGCAAGAATACCGATGATTGTGTTACCGAAAATCATCTTGACAATAAATGAAACAATATATGAAACGGCAAAACCGACTGCTGTTACAACAAACTGTGCAGACATTGTTGATGAACGAAGGTTTGTGGGGGAAGACTCACCTATCATCATAATGATAACATCATTTGTTGCATAATATGAGCCTACGAACATGCCGCAGAAGAAACCGACAACATAAGGATTCCAGCCGAGCATTGAGCCTACCCAGAACAGACAGAATGTGATAAGACAGTCTGCCGCAATGATAATAGCCGCTTTCTTTCTTCCGCCCCATTTTGCATCGGAGATAAAGCCTAAAATAACCTGAGCTATCGAACAACCCAGCGGGAAAAGGAACAGAGCTGTTGTAACGGGACCGACGCTGACCGCATCAAGAACTGCTTCACCTATTTCGGGGAACATACCGTTATTCACATAGTTCTGAGCATAACCGTAAGACATGATAACCTGATAGTCAACCGAGCCGATAAAACCTACATTAGCAATAGCGGCTGTGATATAGAGCCACTTGAGCTGTTTATGCTTCATTGCAAATTTAAGTGCATTGATAAGACCGCCCTGTGCATTTTCAGCACTCTTCTTCTCTTTTTCTGCGGCTTTTTCTTCATCTGTCATTCTGAGGTAACGGAGTCTTGAATCAATGAACGGGTCTGTTTCTCTTGCAAAAAGAAGTGCAACAAGACTTGAGAAAATACCGACAATTGCAGGTACAATATAAACATTTCGCCACTCTGATGCGTTTTCCATAAGCATTCTTCTGAGTAAGGGCACGAGCATAACACCCATATTTGCAAAGAATTTTATTGAAGAATAAACCCTTGCTCTCGATTTTGTCGGCGACGATTCCATTATGTAAACAACATGCATATCGTGGGGAATGAAGAACTGCACCATACATGCGCCGATAAAATAAAGGAATATATTATTTGAAAGGAAAATTATGAGCATAGCAAAGCTCATGCCGAAGGTGTTTATAATAAGGAATTTCTTTCTGCCCCAACGGTCAGCAAGGGGTCTGTAAAGAAGACCTATCGCCTGAAACGGCACAACAAGAATCGACAGAATATCAAGAAAACCTACGGAACGCTCACCGAAGTTCTGGAACAGGTCGTTTGCAATTTCGGTTTTCATAAGTGTTCCTATCTGCGAAGCGATTTCATCTGTTGCATAAATCAGAGAAATAAGAAGAACAAGATAAAAGAAATATAAATTTTTCTTAGGACGTGATTTTTCACGTTCCCATTTTTTTATTTCTTTTTCACGTCTGAGAGCTTGTTTCTGAAGCTTTTCTGCTGTCATATTTTTCATCAAAGCATCTCCTTTCATATATAATTATATATTTCCTATATATTTAAGTCAATGAAAAAATAAAATTTATAAGCCGTAAATACAACTTCTGAAATTTGCATGATTTTTGAAGAAAATTGAAGAAAATCAAAGATTATATGAGCTAAATTGATTTATAATTATATTTTTGACTTTTTTTGACCTTTGACAGAAAAGTCAGAAACAATTATACTTAAATTGCAAAGTCAAAGAAAGTCAAAGTCAAATTTCATAAAAAACGGAGCTGATTTTATGAGTATAAGTAATGATATTGCTGCTATTCTGCTCTCCATGCTTGAGAATGAAGGCAGAGCAGAAATCCAGCGTAATGAACTTGCAGAAAAAATCGGATGCGTACCCAGTCAGATAAACTATGTCATATCATCACGCTTCACCCCCGAAAACGGCTACACGGTTGAAAGCCGGAGAGGCGGCGGCGGATATATAAAAATCACAAGAATCAATTATTCGGCAAAAGAACAGATGCTTATGCATATAATTAATTCGATCGGGGAAACAATCGGAGAACAATCTGCAAGAGCAATTGTAATAAACCTTACTCACGGTGATTTTATTTCTGCAGAAACGGCAAAACTTATTCTTGCAGCTATGAATGAAACGTGTTATAAATCAGTACCCCCCGAATTCAGGGGAAGAATCAGAGCATCAATTTTGAAACAGATGCTGATTGCAGACAAACAATAATTTGTCGAGGTACCCTCGACAAATTAAATTCGCAATGCTAAATGCTAAATTCGCAATTGTGGAAAGGGCTTCGCCCTTTAACCCATTTTAAAATCAACACCGTAAGGTGTTCCGAAATTGCGAATTGCGAAT
>JAZSPR010000117.1:0-6807 GCA_045537555.1 Acutalibacteraceae bacterium
GATTTTCGCAAAACGAACAAATTGATTCAATGAATTTATTGTAATAGAACGGTGTTCCACCGTTATTGCTCCGCTACACTCCGCAATCGGACCGATGTGGGCATCGGTCCCTACAAAAATTACTTTTCCTTCAATAAAAGACCCCGACAAATTATTGTTTATCAAGCAACTTCATAACAAGTCTCAGCGTATCAAGTGACTTCTCATTTTTTGCGATTTTTACTGAGATGTACGGTTTTGATGCTGCGCTGACAAGGATTCTGCCTCGCATTGCCTTTGCAAGAATTGCCACTTTATCTGCATCAATTTCATCCGAATAGAGAAGCAGATTGTCGTTATTCTGCCGTATTTCATAGATTTTGTGCTTCATTGCAGAATTTCTTATGAGCGAAACGGTGATAAGTCCGTTTACGCTGTCAGGCACGTCACCGTAACGGTCGATAAGCTCGTCAATTACATCCTCTGCAGATTCTTCGCTTCTGACAGAGGCTATTTTTCTGTACATCGCAAGCCTCTGAGGTACGGAATCGATATATCTTTCGGGAATATGTGCATCAATTCTGATATCAACAAGACATTCCCTCTGAGGCTCCTTGACCTCATTTGTCTGCTCTTCGGTGACGGCTTCCGACAGCATCTGCAGATACATATCATAACCAACGGCTTCAAGGTGACCGTGCTGTTTGGCACCGAGAATATTGCCCGCACCTCGGATTTCGAGGTCCTTCATCGCAATTTTGAAGCCTGAGCCGAATTCTGTATATTCACGGATTGCCGAAAGTCTTCTTTGGGCAATTTCGGAAAGCTCTTTGCCGCGTCTGAATGTGAAATATGCAAAACCTCGTCTTGCCGAACGGCCGACTCTGCCTCTTATCTGATGAAGCTGTGCAAGACCGAGCCAATCGGCATTTTCGATTATCAGCGTGTTTGCATTGGGTACATCGACACCCGTTTCGATAATTGTGGTGCACACAAGAATCTGAATTTCACCGTCAACGAGCTGTCGCCATACTTCGCTGAGTTCATTTTCGTTCATTTTTCCGTGAGCCACGGCAATGTTTGCATCGGGCAGGAAAGTGCGGATTTCAGCCGCCTTTTCGTCTATATCTTCAACCTTATTGTAAAGATAATAAATCTGACCGCCGCGGCGCAGTTCCTTCTCCATAGCCTCGGCAAGAATGCCCATATCGTGCTCAAGAACATAAGTCTGAACGGGTGAACGATCAAGGGGTGCTTCCTCGATAACAGACATATCGCGTATGCCCGTCATTGCCATATTGAGAGTTCTCGGAATGGGTGTAGCCGAAAGTGTAAGAACATCAACACTCGGGAATGCCGTCTTGAATTTCTCTTTCTGAGCTACACCGAAACGCTGTTCTTCGTCTATGATAACAAGACCTAAATCCCTGAATTCGAGGTCTTTTGAAATGATTCTGTGTGTGCCGACGATGATGTCGATATAGCCTTTGTTGACTTCCTCAATTATCTTTTTTTGTTGTTTAGCGTTTCTGAAACGTGAGAGCATTTCAATCCTTACGGGGAAGCCCTCAAAACGTCGCATCAGAGTTCTGTAATGCTGAAGGGCAAGAATAGTTGTTGGAACAAGGATTGCACACTGCTTACCGTCTGCAATGCATTTGAATGCAGCTCTGAGTGCTACTTCCGTTTTGCCAAAGCCTACGTCACCGCAGAGAAGTCTGTCCATAGCATACGGTTTTTCCATATCCTGCTTTATTTCATAAATGCAACGGAGCTGGTCATCCGTTTCGTCAAACTCGAAACGACGTTCAAAATCGCTCTGCATATCAATATCGGGTGAAAACGGGAATCCGGGGGTGTTGTGACGTTTTGCATAAAGGGCAAGAAGTTCTTTTGCCATATCTTTTACGGCACCTTTGACCCGCTGTTTTGTTTTTACCCATGTATCGGAGCCGAGCTTGTTGATTTTAACACCTTTGCCGCTGTCGTCGTGGGGACCGATGTATTTTGAAACAAGGTCAAGCTGTGTAACGGGCACATAAAGCACCTCAGCACCCACATATTTTATTTTTATATAGTCTTTACGCACTCCCGACATTGTCATATCGACTATGCCGTCAAAAATACCGATGCCGTGAACGGAATGGACAACATAATCGCCTTTGTGAAGCTCCTCAATTGAGTGAAGACCCTGACTTATATCGTGGAATTTGTTTTTCTTTACTTTCTGTTTAATGCCTTCTGTTTTGTATCTGCCCGAAGTGATAATACGCAGTTTTTCACCCGGATAATCCATGCCGAAGCTCAGCGCTCCGGGGATAATATTGACCTGACCTTTTATGAAAACAGACGGAGCTTTTGAAAAATAGTTGCATGCAAAACCGTCATCATTCAGGTCTTCGCAAAGGCTCTTTGCCGCTTTATCCGTGCCTGCAAGGACAACTGCCGTGCATCCTCTTGCGATATCGGGGCGAAGGTCATCCATAAGTACTGTCAGCGAGCCTTCCCACGGGGATGACTGACGGACATTCATTGTGACGAGCTCTTTTACGGGCGTGTCAAATGAACCACGGGCGAAGTTGTCGAGGTAAACTACACCCATTTTTTCATAATATGAAACTATGTCACTCCATTTGACGGAGAATGTGTCAAGTCCTTTGCACAGCACACCGTCTTCAAACATCATTTTTATGTCTTCGTTATAAAGCTTCCAATAAGATGCTGCACGTTCTTTTACATTGTGCGAATCTGCTGAGAAAAGCATAAAGTCTTCGCAGTAATCGAAAATCGTGTCGCATTTTTCGTATGCAAGATTCAGATATTTGTCGGTTGAACCGAGTCTTACACCGCCTTTCAGCATATCAGCATCGGCATAAAGACTTTCCCTGATTTTATCGTGCTTTTTGCCCTTGAGTGAATTTGCGAGTTCTTCAATTTTTTCGGCAAATGCGAGGTTGTCGTCAAAAATAATTTCAGTTGCGGGGGTTATTCTGATTTCGTCGGCATTTTCGCCTCTTCGCTGAGAGATAATGTCAAAATGAGCCATTGAGTCAATGGTGTCACCCCAGAATTCAACACGCACGGGGGATGAACAGTCGGGAGGGTAGAAATCAAGAATGGAACCTCGCAGGGCAAACTGACCTTCGCCCTCGACCATATCGGTACGCACATAACCTGCCGCAGAAAGGGCAGCAACAACTCTTTCGGGCTCGGCATCGTTACCGTTTTTCAGCACAACGGACTTTTCTTTGAGCACATTTTTCGGGATTGTCAGCTGCATTGCGGCTTCAATACTGCACACAACTGCATCGACCATACCCTCTGCAGTAAGAGAGAGAACTCCGAGTCTTTTTCTCTCGTATTCCCTTGAACGGCTTTCCGTACTTCGGAAATCTCTGTCGGTTGCAGGAAAAAGCACGGCATTTGTACCCATTGCGTTCAGGTCGGAAGTGATTTTTGTGGCTGTGGCTTCATCGTTTGTAATGATGAGCGCTTTTTTGTTTAAGTTCTCGCAAAGGGCATGAACAAGGTGAGCCTTCGGTGTCAGGGACAGACCCAATACGCCCAGAGGAAGACTCTTTTTCTTTATGCTGTATTCAATTGTTGCATATTCGTTGTTTCCCTGAAAAAGGGACGAAAAAGAAGACATAAACTCACCTTTATGTAAAATTTATTTGATCTGACAGGTCATCATTGCTTTGTCAACGTCACCGCCGACAATAAGCTCAACAGCATCGCATGCCTTTTCCATTGTCTTTTTGAGTGTTTCCTGCTCCTGCTTGGAGAATGAACTCAGAACATAGTCCTTCAGGTCATAATCGGGATGAGGCTTACTACCCACACCGATTTTAATTCGGGGGAAATTGTCGGAATTGAGATGATAGATAATGCTCTTGATACCGTTATGTGTGCCTGCAGAGCCTTTTCTCTTTACTCTGAGTGCACCGAGAGAAATATCGATATCGTCAAAGATAACGATGCATCTCTCAGGGGGGATTTTATAGAATGAAGCCGCTTCTTTAATAGCTTCACCCGAGTTGTTCATATATGTCTGCGGTCTCATAACAAGACATCTGTGGCCGTTTATCATAACATCGGCACAAACAGATTTATATTTGATTCTGTCCGTTGTGAAGCCTTCACGGTTTGCAAGAATGTCAAGGGTGAGGAAACCTGCGTTGTGCCTTGTCATTTCGTATTCTTTGCCGGGGTTACCGAGACCTGCGATAATAAATTCAACAGGACCCGATACAGGCATTGCGATTTTCTTTTCTTTCTTCTTGAAAAATGCCATTTTAAATTATCCTTTATCTTTAAACTTTCTTTCTGTAGGGCTGTTTTTCCTTTACCCAGCCTTCTTTGTTTATCTGTCTTTGTCTTGCAACTGCAAGTGTGTTGTCGGGCACATCCTCGGTGATTGTGGATCCTGCCGCCGTGTAGGAGTTTTCACCCACCGTAACAGGAGCCACAAGATTTGTATTACAGCCGATGAACGCATTATCCTTTATGACTGTACGGTGCTTGGTTTTACCCGTGAAATTGACCGTTACGACACCGCAGCCGAAGTTTACACCGCTTCCCACATCGGAGTCCCCCACATAAGTCAGATGTGAAACACTTGTGTTTTCGCCGATTGTTGAATTCTTCACTTCAACGAAGTTACCCAGATGCACACCGTCTTTTATAATCGAATCGGGGCGTATCTGCACAAAGGGTCCGATGTCTGCATCATTCATAATCTTTGCATTTCGTATCTGACCGTTGTTGAAGGAAACGCCGTTGCCGATCTGGGCATTGTAAACATATGAATTGGGGCCGATAACACAGTTCTCACCGATTAAAACATTGCCGTGAATAACTGTGTTGGGGAGAATCTTTGTGTCTGCACCTATCTTGCAGCCGGGACCTATTATTATACCGTCTTTGCACGGAATGTCAACACCCGAATCTATTATTTTTTCAAGCATTTCAAGGCGTAATGTTTCGTTTGTTTCGTTGAGCTCTCTGAATGTGTCGGGAGCAGTAAAAAATCTGTCGTTATCCGTGTTGTAATAACAAAATTCAGATTCAGGTATATTATTTGCTGAAAAGACTGATGCCCTGATGATTTCAGCATATTTACCGTCAGGTGTTTTTCCGTCAACGGTAACAGATGTTATATCATTGTCATTTTCCATATGATAATTTATTGCCGCAATAAGAGTTTTTGCATCGGCAAAGAGGAGTGAACCGTTGATAACGAGTACATTGTTATGCTGATTTACGAAATCTACCGTATTTTCAATTGCTCTGAATATTCTGATGTTGCTGTCAGTAAAATGTTTTTCAATAAGTGAACTGTCTGAAACAATACAGATATCCTCTATTCCCGCAGTTTGAACGGCTGAGATAACCCGACAGATAACAGGTTCAAAAAGAATTTCACACATTGCTTTGGGTTTGTTTGAATTTATGATTTTTTCATTCTGTGAAGCAAGAATAATTGCACAGTTATTCATTGATATGCCTCCGTAAGTTTAATAATTAATTATATCATATATTTTCGTTTTGTACAAGAAATATAAAGTAAAATTGTGAAACGGTTTCTTTAAAATTATCTTTACTTTAATGTTTGTTATATGTTATTATTATATTGTATTTTCAGAAGAATATATTAAAATCAAAATAACTTTTTTTGTTCAGGGAAAGGAAGCTGAAATTATGGAAATCAAGGTTTTATCATCACTTGCAAAAGTTTTCTGCAACGAAATCTGCGGTGAATACGAAATTGACACACTCAGTTGTCTTAAAAAAGAGAGAACATCATTTGTTATTGCCGTAAAGCCTGAAAAGGATACCGAGGCAACATTTGAAACAGAATGTAAAAATCTTAAAGTATTTAAAATCGTATTTGTCCCTGCCGAGCATCTTGCAGATGATGACCGTGACGATTACTATGTAAGAAATGCCATGAAGGGATATTATCCCGATGTTCTTGTGCCTCTTGACAGTGCAGTAAGCCTTAAAGCAAACGAATGGACTGCTGTCTGGTGTGAATACACGGCAGAGAATGAAAAAGAAGTTTCAGTTACTGTTGAAACTGCAGAAAAGACAGAAACAGTCACACTCAAAACAGAAATTGCCAAGACTTCACTTGATGAGCAGACACTCATCTGCACACATTGGTTCCATGCAGATTGTCTTGCAGATTATTACAACGTTCCTGTATGGAGTGAGGAGCATTGGAAGTATATTGAAAACTTTATGAAGGCCGCAAATGCACACGGTATCAACTTTATTCTTACTCCGCTTTTCACTCCTCCTCTTGATACTGAGGTCGGCGGTGAAAGAACGACTGTGCAGCTTGTTGATGTTAAGAGATATAACTATCAGTATACATTCGGTTTTGATAAGCTAAAAAGATGGATTGACCTTGCATTCTCATGCGGAATGAAATATATTGAGTTTTCACATCTTTACACTCAGTGGGGTGCTGCCTATGCACCTAAAATCATGGCTGAAACAACAGACGGTTATAAACGTATTTTCGGTTGGGAAACAAATGCTCACGGAAAAAGATATGAAGATTTTCTGCGTCAGTTTGCTAAAGCTCTTATCGAATTTATCGATAAAGAAGGCATCCGTGACAAAGTAATGTTCCACACATCGGATGAACCTTCAACAGAAGGCATTTTAAAATACAGAAAATCTGCAAATCTTATGAATGAGCTTTTCGGTGAGTTTAAAACTATTGATGCTCTTTCATCCTTTGTTTTCTATAAGACAGGGCTTATAAAAACACCCGTACCTTGCCTTGATCACATTGAAAGATTTGCAGGTAAAGTACCC
>JAZSPR010000094.1:0-7826 GCA_045537555.1 Acutalibacteraceae bacterium
ATCGGCGGTGCCGCAGGTCCGATTTTGTCATTGGCATAAGGGACATCCTCAACGCCGAGAACAAGCTCTGTTTCTCCCCAGAAAACGAGATCAGGTGAAGTTGAAAGCCAGAGGTCAAATCTGTCCTTGCCTCCCCTTGAATAAACGGGAAACGGTCTTTCAAGACGGACATACTTACCGTTTACTTTTTCAGGAAAAAGAACCATATTACGGTTATCGGGAGCAGAGGCACTGATAATGTTGATTTTTTCAAAATTATCATCAATCTCAGCAATGCAGCCCCGAACACCGTGAGCTGTATCCATAGCCATACACAGATAAGGCTTACCGTCTATAACTGTAATTCTCGGGTCGTAAAGTCTTTTCATCTCATCTTCAGGCAAAAGATTCTTGTTATCAAAAATTGGTTTTTCACTTACAGTCCATTTTATTCCGTCATCACTTGTCGCAAGACCGAGTGAAGTCTTAAAACGTACAGCAGGAAAGGTCTCCTCTGTCGGTCCGTAATCGTTGCGAAACACCATAACATATCTGCCGTTGTACTTAGCAACACCTGCATTAAAAATCAGCGATGCTTCGTAGGGTATATCGTCCTTTGTAAGCACAGGTTTTTCAATTTTTGTTATACACTCTGCACTGCAAAGCTTCGGCTTTAATGTTTTCATAATCCCATCTCATTTCAAATATTTTTTTGCAATATCTTAACCTTTCTTCTGTACCTTTTTAGGGGAATTGCCGTAAACTTCCTTGAATTTTTTAGAGAAATAATTGCTGTCATCAAAGCCGCATATTTCGGCAATCCGAGTTATACTTTGCCCTTCCGAACTTTTAAGAAGCTGTTCGGCATACTGCAGTCTTAACGAGTTAAGATACTTTGAAAAACCCAATCCTGTTTCCTTTTTGAACAACCTTGAAAAATGCTCCGGACTGACGGAAAACCTTTTAGCCAGAGACGAAAGAGTTATATCCGACGAAAAATTTTCTTTTATATATGCCACCGCCTGCTCAATTATTTTGTTACCGTCATCAATGTCAATGCAGGTCTCTGCATTCCGCATAAGCAGATAAAACAGCGAGTGAGTGTGGCAGGAGATTACTTCATCTGAAAAAGAGTCGTTGAGATTATATTCATTTTCTATTTTTCCAAGAGTTTTTCTTACTTCATCAACTATAAAAGGATTTCGGTAAAAGTATTTACCCGAAGAAACATTTGACTGCATAGAATCCGGTATGTATGCACGGTTGCAGTTGATAAGTATTCTTGAATGCTTTATGTTATCGTATTTTGTGTGGTGAATTATACCGTCAGGAATAATTACAATATCACCCGGCTGAACGTTATAGACTTTGTTGTCAATGAAATAGGTGCAGTTACCTTCCTCAAGAAAATATATTTCATAAAGAGAATGGTAATGCGGCCATGAAGCCCCCTCTTCGACAACTCTTTTATTCATTCCGTGGTGGTAGTAAAACCTTTCTGCCGGGTCAAATTTGAAATGATACATATTATGCACCCTCATTCTTTTTTGATAATATCATCAGACATCAAAAAAGTCAAGAAATTGATTGAAATACATCAAAATATTCAAGGAAAACGTAATAAAATAGATATATTATATTATCATAAGGAAATATAAAGGGGGTTGTATGTGTGAAAAAAGCTGTAAAAATTATCCTTGCTCTTGTTCTTACAGTAATAATCGGAGCAGGCGGTTTTGTGATTTACAAAAGCTCACAGGGGCTTTCCTATGATATTTCATCGGTCGAAAAAATGCAGAACGATGTTGAAATTGTTTCACAGACCGAAGACAGTGTTACTGTAAAAAAGATGAGTGACGGCGACTTCAAGGTGCTGATGTTTACCGACACACACCTTAACGGTAAAAACGCAAAGGACAATCTGACCGTTACATACATTGTTAAAAATATAACAGAACAAAAACCTGACCTTGTTATTTTCGGAGGCGACAACGTTTCCTCAGGCTTAAACAGAAAGATAACCTCTGAGCTTGCGGAGCTTATGGAAAAATTGGGAGTTTATTGGGCGGCAGTTTTAGGAAATCACGAGGGTGAAGGTATTCTCGCGGTTTCAAGAGAGGAAAATGTTAATATATTTTCATCTTACGATCACTGCCTGATGAAAAACGGTAAGGATGATGTTGACGGGAACGGAAATTACACCATCAGCATTCTTAATCCAGATAACACGCTCAAAGAAGTATTCTTCTTTATGGATTCTGGCAGCTATATGACCGATGAGAGCAAGTCAGAATACGGTGTCACCAAAGACGGCGAAGTTTACGACGGTGTGAAGACCTCACAGGTACAGTGGTATAGAGATAAACACGATGCTCTCACTGCCGAATACGGCAAATTTAAATCAATAACGGTTGTGCACATTCCTCCGTATCAAGCCGAAAGAGAATACAGCGAAGACGATTTTCTTTACGGTGAAAAAAGAGAAAGTATCTGCGAATCAGGTTTTGATGCAGGTCTTTTTGATGCTATGAAAGAAAAGGGCGGTGCACAGGCAGTTTACTTTGGTCACGACCACGTCAACGATTTCGGTGTTATGTGTGACGGCATTCTTCTCTCGTATATTCAGCCGTCGGGATACGGTGTTTACAATATGGAAACCAAGTTTGATTCCCCCGAAAGCGATTGGATTCAGGGCGCAACGCTTCTCAGTATCAAAGCAGACGGTACTTACACTGCCGAAAGAATATACAACCACAAATAAGTACAAGGAGAAAACAAAATGGGTAAATTAAAAGAAAAATTTGAATCTTTCAAAAATAATCCTGATGTTGCTTTAAAAGAACAGGTCGGTTACGTTTCGGGCGTTTTCGGCAACTGTATGGGTCAGGACTGCGTTGGTACATATACTGACCAGTTTATGTATGACTATATGGGACTCAAGTCCTCACAGATCGTTGCTATGAAATCGGCTACGACAGGTGTTAATATTCTTATTGCACCTATTGTCGGTGCTCTTCTTGACGGTAACCGTTCGGGCAAGGGTAATGCAAGAACGTTTATGCGAGCTTCTGCAATCCCCTTTACTCTCGCTTCTATTCTTCTTTTTGTTGTTCCCTCTTCATCGGTAATCTTCAATTTTATATGGAGCTTCATACTCTTCCTGGCATTCAACATTGCCGACACCTTTTTTGATGTGGCACTCTCAACTCTTTCCGTAAGAATGACTGCCAATGCAAAATCGAGAAAGAATTTCTACACCGTTGCACAGGTTGCATCGACTCTCGGCTCTATGCTTCCGGGCGGTCTTGTACCCATTATCATTGATATGATGGACGGAGATTACAATTCAGAAAAATGGGCATTTTTCTCCGTTGCTCTTCTTTTCGGTATACTCGGTCTTTTCACAATGCTCGTACCCTGTATGACACTCAAGGAAAGAAACCTTGTTCTTCCGCCGAAGGACAATAAGAAAGTCAAAATTGACTATAAGCTCATTCTGCTCAACAGACCGCTTCTTCTCCTTTGCCTTAGCCAGTGTATCGATTCCGTAAGGCAGGTCTGCTATAATTCACTTCCCTTCTTCTACAAGCAGACTCTCGGTAACTACGGTATGAAAACCTATGTTGAAATCGGAAGCTCGGCACTTTCTTACGGCGGTCTTTTCTCTGTACCCTTTATCGGAAAAAAGCTTTCGTCAAGAGACATTGTTGTTCTTGGTTATTTACATACTGCAATCTGCTATATTCTTCTTCTGCTCTGCGGTTACAAGAACCTCTGGATCGTAGGTATACTCATAGCACTTGGCGGTCTTCCGAATGCAGGAATGAGTGCCGCAAGACGAATTCTTCTTGCTGACTCGACAGATTATATGGAGTGGAAAAGCTACAAGAAATACGGCGTTGCACAGCGTAACGAGGGAATGGTTTTTGCTTTCAATACAATGGTTACAAGAATTGCTGCTCTCTGGAAAGAGCTTCTTGTCAACGGCGGTCTTGCACTTATCGGTTATCAGAGCGCACAGAAGGTCGGCGATCAGCTCGTTGAAGCTGTTCAGACACCCGAAACATTGCACGGTATTTTCCTGCTTGTTGCAATCCCCGGAATCATCGGCAATCTTGTTCCCGCAATTGTTATGATGTTTGATAACTTCACGGGCAAGCGCAAGGAAAAAATCATGGCAGAACTCGAAGAAATCAGAGCCGAATCAAAGGCAAAATCCACAGAAGCTGAAACATTATAAACTCAGGGAGCAAATAAAATGATACCAACAAAATGGGGACAGGGACAGCTTTTCGCTTTCTCCGCCCTTGAAGGTGATGCTTTTTTCACCGATGATTTTACGGGTACACTTTCAGGCGATAAAATCGGCGTGATATTTCACTCGCTTTGCCGAAGAACCCTTTATTTCGGGGATATGAATAACTTGATTGCCCCCAAACTTAAGTGTGTAACCTCGGATATGATTATACTCGAAACGCTCATAGGCACTTTCAGTATGCTGTTTGCCGAAAGACATCTTGTTGTGGGTGAATATGAGGATGTATCGGGTGTATTTGTCAGCCTTGGCGGTAAATGTGAAACTGTCAGAAAAGGTGATATAGAAATACACAATAGTGACGACGGTGAATATACGGCTATTCTGAAAAAAGAAGGCAGATTTGCTTTCGCTTACGGTAAAAGTGAAACGGAAGTTATCGTACTGTGTGAAAAGGGTATTACGCTTGACCTTGAAGCACTTAAAGCTAAAAAAATAAAGCCTTATGAAAAAGCACTTTCAGATAATGACAGATATGCAGCCTTGTATTCTAAATGTATAAGCGTTATGAGATGTCAGCTCTGTTCACCGGAGGGTAATATTAAAAGAATATGGTCAACACCCGACCGTCTGCCTCACAGAAATATGTGGCTGTGGGACTCGGTATTCCATGCCATCGGTCACAGACATCTCAATGTAAAGGTTGCGCAAGATTTAATCCTTGCACTTTTTGATGTTCAGAGGGAAGACGGGTTTATACCTCATATGGCAAGACCTGACTGTATTTCAGATATAACTCAGCCTCCCGTTATCGGTTGGGGTGCCTGGCTTGTTTATGAAAAAAGCGTCGATAAAGAATTTCTGAAAACTGTTTCAGAAAACAATAAAAGATTTCTGCTTTGGTGTCAGAACAACAGAAGAAAGACGGAAAAGGAGCTGTATTCCTGGCATACTAACCCTGAACTCCACAACCGATGTGACGAATCGGGAATGGATAACTCACCGAGATTTGATACAGAAAGTGACCTTTATGCCATTGACCTTTCCTGCTATATGGCCAATGAAGCACTGTTTATGAAGAAGATTGCCGATGAGCTGGGCGATAAAGAAAGTTCAGATTTTTTCGGCAGTTGGTACAATAAAATAAAATCCGACATAGAATCTACCCTTTGGTGTGAGGGAGACGACTTCTACTATGACTTTGATATAACTGATAACTGTTTCAGCAAGGTGAAATCCGTTGCCTCGTTTTTACCGATTTTTTCAGGTGTATGCGATGAAGAACAGTGCAGAAAACTCATTGCTCATCTTGAAAATCCCGTTGAATTCGGTACGGAATTTCCTATACCGAGCATATCCAAGACAGATAAAACCTTCGGCTCTGATATGTGGCGAGGTCCCGTGTGGATTAATTATAACTATATGATTTCGGCGGGACTTGCAGATTACGGACACTGCGATTTGTCACGAAAAATTAAAGATAAAACTCTCGATGTTATAAATGAGTGGTATAACCGTACAGGCACGGTTTATGAGTTTTATGACAGCGAAAATAAGATTCCTCCTTTCTGCTTCAACAGAAAAGGTGAGGTTTTCGAGCCTTACGAATTCAGAGTGAAATATCAGGCAATCAGAGATTACGGGTGGAGTATCACGCTTGCGTTTGATTTAATGAATGAATAGTTGAAATTTAAGCACGACTTTCAGGGAAGCCGTGCTTTTTGTTGAATGTTGTCTGTTCTCTGTATCCGTTTTTATATTGAGTTTCGACAATTAATATGATAAACTGAAAATAAACAATGAGTACGGTTGGTGATTATTATGCAATTCGGCTTTACTTCTACCTCTTTTCGTCAGATAAGAAGTCTGGAAAAAATCGTTGAAATAGCCGTCGATGCAAAAATTGACTGCATTGAGTGGGGCGGCGACAAGCACGTAAAAAGCGTTGCGGATGCAAAGCGTGCAAAGGAGCTTTGCGACAGGGCAGGCATACGCATAAATTCTTATGCGAGTTATTACCGTGTGGGCTGTAAAAACGCCGATGAATGGAAGAAGATCTGCGAAATTGCAAACACTATGGGCTCACGGAGCGTGCGTGTGTGGCTGGGTAAGGCTGACAGCGAAAAAACCGACGAAGCAACCTACAAAACAATAGCAGAGGACACAAAAAGCATCTGTGCGACAGCGAAAGACTACGGGCTTATTGTCTGTCCCGAGTGCCACGATAACACTTTTAATAACAACACCGACGCTTTTCTAAAGATTCACGCCGAGGCTGGCTGTGACAATTTCAGGACATATTTTCAGTCACGCTACAAACGTCTGCAATACGATCTTGACCGTATTGAGCGTACCCGGCCGTACATTGAAACCGTGCACATTTCCTATTCCGAGCAAAGTCGTGAGCAGTTTCCGAAATTCAACCCGACATATATTGATAAACTGCTCGACAAGATAAAGCAGTCGGGCTTTGACGGTAACATACTTCTGGAATACACATATCTCTGCGGTTATTTCGGATTCCCGTCATGTATGATTAAAGATATGAAAAGACTTAAAAAAAAGGTGGGCGAGGCATAATGAAAATTGCACTTTTAGGCAACAATCAGCTGCAGTTTTCCAAAGTTTATACACCCGAGGTACTCAAAAAATTAGGCAAATACGGCGAGCTTTCGCCGAGAATCAGTCAGAGCAACATAGCGGAGTATAAGGATTTTCTCAAAGGTTGTGAAATTGCCTTTGCAACCTGGGGTATGCCGCAGTTTACAAAAGAGGAAATTACCGAATATATGCCCGACCTCAGAGCAGTCTTTTATTCCGCGGGCACGGTGCAGTATTTTGCACGCCCGTTTCTTGAAAGCGGAATAAAGGTTTACTCCGCCTTTGCGGCAAATGCCGTACCCGTTGCGGAATACACCTTTGCACAGATTACACTTGCGGCGAAGGGCTATTTCCAGGCGGCTAAATATTACCGCATTCTGCCTCTTCGTTCGCTTGCCTTCGCCCAATCTTCCACGGGCTGCTTCGGTTGCAAAGTCGGTCTTGTGGGTCTTGGTGCAATCGGGAAAATGGTTGCGGAAAGACTGAAAGCTCTTGATGTGGAGGTCTATGCCTATGACCCGTTTGTTTCCGAAGAAACAGCAAATGAACTAGGTGTTACCCTTGTTGATATGGAAACGCTTTTCAGCGAGTGTGATGTAATCAGCAACCACCTTGCCAACAAGCCCGAGCTTGAAAATGTTTTTAACTACAAGCTTTTCAAGAGGATGAAAAAGCGTTCGACATTTATTAATACCGGCAGAGGTGCACAGGTTGCGGAATATTCGCTGGCACTCTCACTCATTCTTCACCCGTCAAGAACCTTTGTGGGGGACGTCCTTAAAAAAGAATTTTTTCCGTACATAAATCCGCTTTTCTGGGTGCCCAATGCAATACTTACGCCCCATATTGCAGGCAGTACGGGCAAAGAGCCGCAGCGTATGGCTTATTATATGATGGAAGAAATGGAGAGCTTTCTTTCGGGTGTACCCACACGCTACGAGGTAACTCTAAGTCGGATCGTAGCCATGTCGTTCTGTGAGCCAAGGAGTTG
>JAZSPR010000148.1:0-32182 GCA_045537555.1 Acutalibacteraceae bacterium
AAGTTTGTTTATAGCATAAAACAATAAATTATATTAAATTTATCAATTATGATTGTTTTTTCAGGTTTTTTAGTGCTATCAGCATAATGAAAACCTTTATTTTTCGTGTTTTATGCGGTCTGCACTTTTTTTACATCCCCTCTTTTTGTTGTTTAAATAAAGAACAGCTCCATCTTTCGATGGAGCTGAAATTTTTATTAAGCATTAGCCGCCAAGAAGACCGCCATTAAGCTGAAGGCCTGTAAGTGCAGCAATAATTCTGCGGATCCAATCAAGAAGTCTCTGCCAGAATGTGAGAGCGATTTCCTTGATTGCACTATCTGATGCACCGACAATACATCTGATGTCTGTTTCGCCGAAACCTTCTTCACAAGCACCGTCTGCATAAATGAAGGGAGCCTGAGCTTCATCGATATATGTAACAACAGCGATTGTGTAACCGATATCGTCTTCAGTTGCAACATATTTCTGTTCTGTTGCACCGGGGATAGCAATAGTCTGCTTATCGTTAATTCTGTACCACTGATAGTGCATATAGGGTTCTGCATGTGAAGGAAGACCTGTGAATACAACTGAAAGTGTTTCGCCTTCCTGAGCTGTACCTGCAACACCTACGATGTAATCAAGAACGCACTTTACAACTTCAAGAGAAACTATTCTTTCCTGAGTGTTGTAGTTTCTTGAATCTCTGGGAGTGAAGATAACCTTGTATTCATAGAAATCTACTGCGGGAGGAACGATATCTTTAGCATTTTCAAATGCAAATGTACCGTCGCCTACACCGTTGATTGCGAACTCAGCATATCTGAGGTCATAACCGAATTCAACTGTTGCATCTACGGGGAAGATAACGCCTGTAACGTCAGCCTTGTTGATTGTAACGGGAAGAACGCCTGAAGCGGGAGTTACATAAAGTTCATAGTTTTCAGACTTTGAACCTACAAGAATGGGAGTGAGATATGTAACTGTTGTGGGACCTGCGTTAGCTGTTGCAGACTGACCGATTGTTGACATTTCGTTAAGAGCAACATCATCATTTCCGTACTTGCCGCTTACAACTGTGAATGTTACATTGATATCTGCTGTACCGTCATATACCTTATCTGCAGCTGTAGCAGTAACATTAAGTCTTGCGGGAGCAACAGTAAGTGTGCCGGGAATTGTTGTGAATGAGTAGTTATCATCACTATATGCATTGTTAAGAGTAACTGTGTATGAACCGATTGCAGCACCGGGATAGTATGAGTGAATGGGAGTACATGAACCGCCGATTTCTGTAAGAAGTGTACCGTCAGGTAATGCTTCGGGGCCAATCTTGATTACGGGAGATTTTGAACCGTAAGTGATTGTTGTATCTTCGGGCCAGATTGTTACTGAAAGGGGTTCAACATTGACTGTGATTTCCTTTTCAACAGCCTTGTAGTTCTTACTGTCGGGAGTGAAGATAGCTGTATACTTCTTCTGGTTAACTGTGGGAACAATGTCACCATTCTTGAAGATCCATGAACCGTCTGCAGGATTTAATCTCTGAAGATCTGCATTATAAGTAGCAAGAGTTCTTGCAGCACTGTATGTAACACCGTTAAGTACGGGCAATTCAACTACGGGTTCTGCCTGTGTGATAACAACTGTAGCTTCGCCTGCATTGCTGTATGCTGCAACATAGTTCTTAGCACTTGAACCTGCAAGAACACAATTGATACCTTCAAGTACACGTGTACCTGCGTTAGCTTCTGATGCGTTTGCTGTACCGTTGATAGGATATACGGATGTTGCGCTGTCAACAGCTGCATAACCTACGTTGAGTACATCGTTTGCATTTACATCATATACAAATGTTACACCTACATTGGGAGTACCGTCATAAACCTTATCAACACCGAATGCCTTGAAGTAAATCGGTCTGGGTAAGATGTTTGCTGTAACTTTAATTTCGGGGTCAACCTGATAGTTACCTGCATCTTCACCGATAAGTCCGATGTTTGAAACTTTGATTTCCTTGTTTGTACCTACATTGGGATCAGCAAATACAAACTTAGTACCGGAAGCAAAGTTTACCACATCCATCTCATCTTTAAGACCAACAGGAGCAAATATAGGATTGAGGACTGTTGTAGTACCGTCGTAAACCTTATCCTGAACAGAAATTGCAATATTGAGTGTTGCCTTTGTGATTTCAAACTGACCGACAACAATACCTGTTGCAGGACCGTAATATTCGTAACCGTCGTTATAATCTGTTCCTGTCTTTGATTCGGGGATGCCGACATCTACTGTAACAGTATATTTACCTGCATTTACGGGACGAGTTGTAAGACCGTTGTATTTAACTGTTACCTCACCGAATACAGCATTTGCATATGCATCGGCAACAGAAACGGTAGCCCCATGGCTGAATGCATCGTATTCAGCATCTGCAAAGATTGCGCTGAACTGTGCAGCTGTTGTTTCAAGAAGAGCTTCGATAACTGCTGATGTGGGATCTGACCAGATATCAGTTCCGCCGTTTGTGAAGCCCTGTGATTGGATGGGGATAAGCTTAACCTTGAATGTTTTGCCGATATCAGCTGTCTGGAGTGTATATGTAAGACCTGTTACACCTGAGATCTTTGCATCGTTTGCATACCATTCAATGTTGTAATAATCCTTTACTGCAGGATCCATTGAATCGAGAACGAGTGTAAGAGTTGAACCTGCCATTGCAGAACCCTGGATAACGGGCTTACCTGTAACGAGCTTTTCAAGAATCCGGAGCCATACACCGCCGTTGTCTGCAACTCTTGAATATACAACATTATAGTTATGTGAATCAGCGGGAGTGAAGACTACGTCGAACATGCCGTCTGAACCCCATGTTGCAACTCTGTCTGCATCAACAAAAGCAAATGTACCTTCAACTGTCATTGTTGCATTATAGGGGTTGACAACAACTTCCTGACCGTCAAATGTTGCTTCTGAGAACTTGTGTGTGTTTGCAACTTCAGCACCGGGAACTTCGTTAATCTTGGGATCAGCCTTACCTACTGTAAGAGTGCCTTCCTGACCAACGAATGAATAGTTTGTTGAAGTCATATTGTTAACTGAAACAGTAACGGGGTAAACACCTGCATCCTTACCGCTCTTATACTGAGTTGTGAATACAGGATCACCTGTAACTGCTGTTGTAACCTTATGACCTTCTGCGTCAACGAATGTGTAGAGCTTGCTTCCTGTGTAATCGGGAGCATCCGCACCGTACTGAACACCCTTTACATCGTCGGGAACAACTGTAAGAACAGCCTTGTTTACTGTAAGAACACCGTCAACATAAACGATATTATAGTTTGTTGAAGTGTAACCGCTTGCAGTAACGGGATATTCACCGACACTTGAACCGGGTGTGTATGTTGTTGTAACAACTACTGTGCCGCCGAGGTCTGTATAGTTTTCTGTGTTGTAGAAACCTTCAAATCTGAGGTCTGAAACATTGAGCTCGGGTACGGGAGCACCGAATGTAACGCTCTGATCAACAACAGAAACTGTAAGAGTTCTGGGAGTAACAACAATCTCATTATTTACTGCTGTGAAATAATAGTTTGTTGATGTAAGTGTTGAAATAACATTTACGGGATAATTGCCGATACCTGAACCTCTTGTATATGTGGTTGTAGCATCAACACCGCCGTTTGCACCGATGTTTGTAATATCATCCTTGCCTGTGAAACCTACATACTCGATTGAACCTGAGATTGCGGGAATTGCGTCACCGTACTGGATTGTGAAATCCTTAACAGAAACCTTAACTTCCTTCTGTTCAACAATAAGACTTACGTCCTGTTCAAGAGTTGTATAGTTTACTGTATCAGCAGGAGTAAATACTGCCTTGTAAGATGCAACGTCAACTGTGGGTGTGGGGCTTACGCCGTCAATCTGCTTCCAGCTCCAGTTGCCAGGGATTCTTGTGTTTTCTTCTGTAATCTCAAGACCAACATTCTTTTCGAGAGTTGCAGTTGCATCATAGACAACTGTACCGGGTTCTGCAACAACTCTGACACCTGTGGGAGTTGCCTTCGTAATGTTTACTGTGATTGCATCTGCATTGCTGATTACAAGAGTATAGTTGTTGGGATTCTTGATTACGATTGAATTTACATCAACAGTAACCTGCTTGCCGTTTGCAACGTCTGCACCTGCAACCATCTTACCTGTTGTGTTGATTGTTGCATCATAGATGTCACCTGTAAGGTTACCTGATGCATATTTGAGTGTAACGTTTACAGTATCAGAACCGTTGTAAGCTCTGTCTGTTGCTGAAGCTGTATAAACGATATTTCTCTTATTTACTGTAAGAACACCGTCTTTATTATTAAGATTGAATGTGTAGTTTTCATTGCCCGCACCGCCGAATGTTTCAAGACGGATATCATATGTACCTACTGCGGCAGCCCATTCATTAACATTATATCTTACATATTCGCCTGAAGCATTCTTAACAACAAATACTGAGTTGTTGAGATATTCAGCTTCAAACTTCTTATCAATTTCTGCAAGACCTTCAACATATTCAATTGTATATGCGGGTTTTGAATCACCGTATGCTACGGATGAAGGACCTGCATTTACAGTAACAACCTTCTTTGCAACGTTGAGTGCAACGGGGAATGTTGTTGAGTTATAGTTGAGAGCTGACTTTGTTCCTGCTGTAGGAGTCCATACAAGGTAAACTGTTGACTGACCTGCACCGGGAACTGCATCTGCAGAAAGACCTGCGTAAGACCATGAACCTTCAAGAGTATCTGAACTCTTACCTGTTGCTTTATATTCACCGAAGGGAATCTGCTGAGCATATGTACTGCCGTAAACGACGTCTCTTGAATCCTTACCTGAGATTGCAACGTCAACCTTGGTGATTGCACCTGTGATTGTTGTTGTTGTTGCCTGACGGTTTTCTGAATTTGCAGAGAATGTTGTATCGGCAGCAACACTGACTTCGATTGTATATGAACCTACGTCTTTGGGAAGACCGTTTGTCCACTGAACCTGGTCAGTTGTATATCTGTAAGATACGCCGATCTTTGAAGAATCGCCGCCTGCGATATTATATCTGCCTGTTACAATTGTATCATCACTTGTATCGTTTGTATCAGCTGAAAGACCGATACCCATACCGATAATGCCGAGCTGGAAGTCCGAACCTGCAACAATTGCCTTACCTGTATAGGGAACAGAGAAGCTCTTTGTTGTTGTTGTGGGATAAATAGTATCGTTACTTGCAACAACTCTTATAGCTTCGGGAGTTTTAAGAACATAGTTCATATAAACAACAAGTGTGTTATCGCTTGTCATAGTGACAGAACCTGTGAACTGAGTTGCATTGTTTGTCCAATGTGACTTATTTGTGTAATCCCTGTTTGCAAATGTTGCCGTGGCAACCTTTTCATAAGTCTTACTCTGAAGCTCATAATATCTTGAGTTGACTGATTCACCGCCTGAACCGAATGTGAAAGCTGCATCTGCATTTGTAACCGCACCTGTTTTGTTAGCACCGCCGCCTACATTGATTATTGCCTGCTTATTTCTTGATGTGTCAGCCTTGGGAGAAACCTCAACAAGCTTTGAAGCAGAAACTTCGCCGTCATAGTAACGGTAAATAACCTTGAACTGTGTACCTGCTGTGCCGGGAACACCGCTTCTGAAAGAACCTGTTGCAGTCTGAGTGCTGTTCTGACCTGATTCTCTCTTGAACTGACCGTTTGCATTTACAGCAAGACCTGATGTGTTTGTGTTGCCGAAGTAAGCTTCTTCGGGATAGTAATACATGTTGCCGTTCATATTGAAACGCTGTTCAACAGTATTGGGACCTGATGCATCAACAGTACCGAAATAACCGCCGTCTGCATCCCACGGCTTTTCTGATTTATGGTCACCGATCGTGTTAACAAGCTGAACAGCACCTGCAACGGGATATGCACGTCTTGCATAGTTGCCGGGGCCTGCCTTATTCTTAACAGTATAATAATCCTGTGTGCCGGGAACAACTGCCTGGAAGTCACTTTCACCGGGGCAGAAGAATGTTGAATCAATATCAACAGAAGCACCGATAACGGGATAGTTTGTTCCTGTATACATAATACCTGTAGAGATAGAAATATCTATACCACCTGACCAACAGTCATATCCACCGGGAGAGTCCCATGTTGATGTTCTTGATGTGATTGTTGTATCACCGAGAATCTGAGCTCCGTTACCATAGATACCTGTAGCTACAGCTGATGCATGGTTGCCTTCTTTACAGGTTGATGAAGCCATAAGAGAACCTGACTTTGCTTCAGAAGAAACAGAGCCGCCCTTTGTTGTAACTTTACCGCCGTAAATACCGTATGAGAAAGCATAGTGGTATGAGTTATCACTGCTGACACTGATACCGCTTGCCATTGTGCTTGATGAAATCTTACCGGAAGTTGTAAGAGTACCGCTGTTATTATAGATAGCACATCCGTAAACGAATGTATCCATATATTTGTTTGTACCGTCCTGGTCATTGGCAGCTAAAGCAGTATTGTTAACAACAGTAATACCGCTGCCGATAGTCATTGTACCGTTATTGACAATTGCGCAGGATCTGGTTGCAAATTCATTCTTTTCACCGTTTGTCTTGTAGTTATAGTTAACCTTCTGCATTCTGATTGTACCGGTACCTGTGATATTAAGAATACCGTTGTTGGTGATGAGACCCCAGAAATCGGAACGGATACCGTCAGAATAGCTTGTATCCATGATTGATGCTGTGCCCGTTGCAACAGTATCCCAGGCAATGGTTTTGCCATTCATATTAAGGTTAACAGTAACACCTGAGGGAATTGCCTGAAGCAATGCACCGACACCGACATCACCTGTAAGTCTGATATTGACAACGTCACCGTTGCCTCTGCCGTTGACAGCACTACGCCATGTGTCAGCAGAGTTTACATCAACATTTACAGTTGCAGCTGTTGCTTCTTCAACAGTGTCTTCAAGAAGCATGAAGCTTCCTGTTACTGACATGCAGATAACAACAAATGCAATGATGAACTGTGTAAGTCTTTTCTTTGCTTTAACATTGTTAAACATAAAAATTTCCTCCTTTATTTTTAAGGGGTTTTTGTAATGGCTTCGGTCAATAACCCTAATCCCGATTGCTCAAAAGTCCCTGACCTGACTTTTCGCTGAACTCACAAAAATTACGGTTATTTCCTTTGCCAAAGTGTTTTTCCTTGAGTTATGCACCAAAAAGCGCATTTTCGGATATTTACACTAATACATATTTTATTATATTTATTCAAGAAGCAAATGTCAAGCACAAAAATGCAATTTCTTCATGTTATATATAAAAAAAGAAAAAGTTTACAAATCTGAATTTGTCGAGGTCCCCTCGACAAATTCTTTAATGAGTAATTAGTAATGATTAATGATTAATGAATGAAAGGGCTACGCCCTTTAAATCCCATTATAGAGCGAAGCGGAACATAAGTCGCTTGCGACTTCCGACATTACTCATTACTCACTACTCATTGCTCATTTTTGTCGGGCAAGAGCCCGACAAATTATTGTTTACTTGACAACTTTTAAGTTTATATATATAATACAATTATATTTATCCGAAAATCACCGAGGTTTTATAATGTTGCAGAAGAAGAAAAACAGAAACATACTTTTCGCTGTGTTATACACGGCTTTGTTTTTCTGTATTATTTCAGTCATTGCTCTTTTCCAGAAGACCGATTCTCTTCTCGGCATTTTTTATTCGCATTACATAGGTGATTTTTCGATAGGCGTATGTTCAAGACTCATGCTCGGTCAGGTTTTGTCACTTTTCAAAGATTCTTTTACGCAGGAATGGATCACATCCTTCATTTTTGTCAGCGTTTTTGTTATGTTTCTGCTCGCATCGGCATTTATGGGTTCGGTTCTTGCAAAAGCAGAAAAAACAAACCTGAAAGCACTCTTAATTTTTGGTTTTATGCTCTGCATTTACCCCGTTTCGTTCAATTCATATCTCAATATCAACTTCGGTTTTCTTGAACTGTTCATGATTATGCTCTTCACGCTTGCAGCGTTTGCGGGAGAAAGCAGAATTTTCATTTATTTCACTCCCGTCATCATTTTCACGGGAATTATGATACATGAGTCATTTATGTTTTCATTCATGTGTCCGATTCTTGCAATTATTGCATATTATGCCACCGTGACACAGAAAAAAACTGTTTTCACATCTCCCGCCTTCATCATTTCTGCAGTTTCCGCCGTAGGAACCGGTGTTTACAGCATTTTCTTTTCAAGAATGACTCTGAAAATGACAGAACATCAGATGCTCAGCTATCTTGCTGAAAAAGGAAACTGTGATATATCATCCGTTTCGGGTTATCTTGAAACATTTCTCTATTATACCGATACAATCGGAAATACAGGCAAAGAGCATGTCAACAACATTTTTGAAGTATTCACCCACCTTATTGAAATTACTGCCGGAAATACCAACGGAATTCAGATAACACAGACCATTGCGGCTTTGCCGTTTATCATTCTGTTATTTATTTTCTGGATTTACTGCATAAAAAACACAAAGGGATTCACAAAAAAAATCCCCTATATACTCTTTATGCTTACACCTGTTCCTCAGATGGTTGCCGCAACGGTAATCTCAATGGATTATGCCCGCTTCTTCTCGGCACTTATAATTTCTCAGGCATTTTATCTGTTTATATGTGCAAAGCAGAAAGACCCCTGTGTTATAAAACTTCTTGAAAAAACAAGCGAAAAGGCAGAGCTCCTCATTATGCCTCTCGCGATAACGTTCCTTTCGGGAATCAACTGACGGGGAGGTAGCATATATGGCAATAACAAACAAATTAAAAAACTCTGTTTTTATTATAACGGTTTCGTTTTATGTTTTTCTTCTGCTTATTCCGTCTTTTGTTCTGAAAGACTTTGCAGGAGCCGATATTTACGTAACATTCTTCTTCAACAGAAATCTGAACATACTGCTCTGCCTTGTTCCTGCGGCACTCGGTATTTTTTTCAGCAAAAAAAATATTGTCAACAATACTCTGACTCTTGCAGTAATTGATACTCTCATACTGTTTCTTATTTTTGCTGAATTTTTTGTTTCGGCAAACTATTATCTCAATCTGCTCACGGCTATTTTTATTCTCTTTTTCATACTTATAAACATAAATGAGTTGTTTTCCCTCGCAGGGATAATACCGTTTTTTTTCCTTTCAGATCTTGATATTTTTCATTATGTGCTGATTGTTGCGGTACCGCTGATTTTATTGCTTTTAATAAAACTGAATCACACTCAAAACAAAATTAAAAAGACGGCAATGAGAATCACTCTCTTCATTCAATGTTATATATGTGTGTTTTTTATTGCTATTCTCGTAACAGACATATATTGGCTCTATATAAACACTTCATTACCGCAATATGTAACAGCTGAATATATAATAAAAACCGTAATAACAATAATTCTTCTGCTTTTTGTTTCAGTCTGTTACATTATAAATGTTTTCAGACACTCACAAAAAGTTAAAGACAAACTGATATTTACGGTTTCTGCAATTATCCCGCTGTGTACGGGACTTGCAGGATATTTTACGGATATTTTATCAACCGTAAACAAGACATCGGTGCTGATAGGTCTGATTTATATTATAATTTTTAATACTCAGTACGGACTTTCTGCTCCGACAGAGCAAAAACACAATTCCGGAGGCGCAGACATTATCACGGTGATATCTGCAATCCTCTTCTGTCTGAGCATGATAAACTGATAAAAAGGAGTTTTTTATGCAGAAATCAAAAATCTTTTTTACTATACGTAACACTGTCATCATTTTTGCATTGACGGCGTTTTATTGTTTTGTGAAAAA
Organism: Acutalibacteraceae bacterium; assembly: GCA_045537555.1. Lineage (GTDB taxonomy): Bacteria > Bacillota > Clostridia > Oscillospirales > Acutalibacteraceae > UBA1081. The sequence continues at coordinate 9,891 of JAZSPR010000148.1, forward strand.
TTTTGATTACACCATAAACAGCCTTTACGTTCTTTTTCTCGGTGATTTTTCAATTGCCGTTGCTCCCAGAATGCTCATCGGTGCCATACTCAGTATTTTCAGAGACACTTTTGATGTTGACTGGATGCAGACTTTTCTTATAATTACTACGTTTGTCACTTTTTTTGCAACATCATTTTATATTGCAACATGTATGAACGGACTGAAAGACGAACACAGAAGAACAGTTCATATACTCACAGTTATTTTTTTGTTTTTCCCGTTTTCAATATCAATTTTTGCAGGTGACATTTTCGGCTTTATAGATGTTTTCTGTATGATTGTGCTTCTTATATGCGCATTTGCAGTTGAAAACAGATATCTCATATGGGCATTTCCCGTTCTTATATGTGCAGGTATTTTTGTTCACGATGCTTACATAACTGCTTATATGGCACCATGCTTCGGCATACTTATTTATTACGCAATAACAAAATACAAAATAACAAAAAACAGCGTGTCGACATTTGTCACATCAACGATTGTCGGTTTTGCAACGGTAATTTACAGAGTTTTCTTTTCAACCTCAATGGTAAAAATGACAGAAGCCGAAATGATTGATTACCTTGCAAACAAAGGAAGCTGTGCCCCCGAAGATGTTTCGGGTTATCTTGAAGCATTCCTTTACGGTAAAGATGTTCATAATTTTACAGGTATTGATTATGCAGACAATATTTTTGTTCTGCTCAAATACATGATACAGTTGACTGTTGATCAGTTTACAACCAACGACCTTTTCTGCGTTTTATCAATAATCCCCATACTTGCAATATTCTTCAGCATATGGATTAAAGCCGCAAAAAATGCCCAAGGATTTTTCGGCAAGCTCCCCTACATCCTCTTTATGCTTACGGTAATACCTCAGATTGCAAGCCTTGTTATCTCGGTTGACATTTCAAGATTTGTTTCAACATTCGTAATTGTCCAGTTCATTTATCTGTATATGTGCATAAAAAGACAGGACCCGAATATTGATGAAGGACTTGACCGTCTGACGGAAAAGCCTCAGCATCTTCTTATTCCGTGCCTGAGCACTCTGATTTTCAATATAATATAGGAGGGGTATGTGATGAAATCAGAAACAAAAACAGGTTTGTCCGCATATATAACACTTACCTTCTATATTGCATTTTTCACTCTTCCGTTTCTGGCACTCGGGGGAAGTAACATCGCAGACGGATTCCGATGCACTTTTGTAACTTACCCGACAAACTATCTGCTGTATACAGTCCCGGCATTCATGTATTTCTTTCTGAAGAAAAAGGATTTTTCGGAGAAAGACAGAACATTGATTCTTTCCGCCCTGTGCAGTGTTCTTATTGTAATTTTGCACAGCGCCGTACAGACAAACAGAAGCGGAAAGTTCTTTACTCTTGTTGCAACAGTCATACTTGCCGTAATCATCATAAACATCAACGATACTTTTGCAAATGCAGTTCTTTTAACGGGTTTCATCGTGTTGCTTTCTCCCACGGCATTCCTTTTCGCAACATACATTCCCGTATTACTGCTGATTATGATACGGTCATCAGCTAAATCAGATACGGAAGGCAAAAAACACGGTTTCCTGTTTTTTGCATATCTTTATATTCCCGTGCTGATACTGATTCTGTCCGTTACAAAAAAAATAAGTTTTATTATCCACCCTGCTTATATCAATTTCAGCAACACAAAATACATGATTGAACTTATTTCGGGAATGTTACTGCTTCTCACAGCGGCTGTTGTGTTTATAATCAGAGTTCTTCCCGTTATAAAAAGCGGAAAAACCGTGCAGAAACTCAGTCTGATTCTCTTTGCGGTTTATCCTTTTGCAATCGCTGTGTTCAACTGCATTTTCATGCTCGTATCATCAGATATTTCTCACGTAATACTCCTCTCACTTATAATGTATATAACAGGAAATATTCAGTTTTCCGTATCATACAATAAAAATATGATTCCGTTGATACCGCAGAAGTTTAATAATCATGTCTGTCTGATTGCAGTATTGTTAGTTTTTTGCAGTTTCTGTTTCAAATAAACTTGTAATATATTTTATTTTATGTTATCATATTATTTACTTTTTCAGGAGATTGATAGTTATGAAAAATATACTTGTTCTTTTCGGCGGAAAATCAAGCGAATATGAGGTTTCACTCCGCAGTGCATTCGCAGTTATAACAAATATGCCGAAAGATAAATATAACCCCGTTCTTATGGGTATCACAAAAGACGGAAAATGGTTCCTCTATGAAGATGACATCAGCCTTATCCCCGACAACAAGTGGCTCGATGCAAAATGCACTCCTGCCGCTGTTTCAACAGACTTCGGCGAAAAGTGTGTAAACGTTTTCAGAGCAGACGGAATGGAAAAAATCGCGGTTGATGCCGTATTCCCAGTACTTCACGGCAAAAACGGTGAAGACGGAACTGTTCAGGGTCTTCTTGAACTTGCAGGTCTTCCCTACGTAGGATGCAGAACACTTGCAAGTGCGATGTGTATGGATAAAGCCGTTACAAACATGATGGCAGATAACGCTCAGATTCCTCAGGCAAAGTGGCTTGCAGTCACAAAGTGGGACTATGCTGAAAACAAAGAAAAATTTGCAGATGACTGTGTGAATTATCTCGGTCTTCCCGTATTCATCAAGCCCGCAAATGCAGGCTCATCAGTCGGCATTTCAAAGGCAAAGACAAAGGAAGATATTTACAAAGCAATGGAAATTGCTTTTGCTGAAGACGACAAGGTTGTTGCCGAAGAAAATATCGAGGGCAGAGAAGTTGAATGTGCAGTTCTCGGCAATGAAAAGCCCATTGCATCAGTTATAGGTGAAATTCTTCCCGCAAACGAATTCTATGATTACGAAGCAAAATACATTGATGCGGCATCAGAACTCTGCATCCCTGCCGAACTTTCAGAGGAAAAGAGTGAGGAAATCAGAGCTCAGGCAATCAGAGCATACAAGGCTCTCGGCTGTACAGGTCTTTCAAGAGTTGACTTCTTCGTAAGACACTCAGACGGTGCAGTTCTTCTCAACGAAATCAACACACTCCCCGGTTTCACATCAATCAGCATGTACGCAAAGCTTTTCGGTGCGTACGGCATCCCCTACGGCGAACTTGTTGACAGACTTATTAATTTAGCATTGGAAAGATAAAAATGAAAAAGGACATTCTTCTGACAATTAAAGATTCCCACACCGTCGACGGCAATAAGGAGTCTTACGAAATGACCACCAGAGGCACATGGGAAGCATACCTTGACGGTTACAGAATCGAATATGATGAACAGTACGATGAGCTCAAGGGCTGTCATACATCAATTGATGTAAAAGGTACCTGCGCTTCGATGCTCCGTACAGGCTCATTCAACACGGAAATGACAATCGAAATGGGCAAACGTCACTCCTGTCAGTATCAGTCTCCTTTCGGCTCGATGCTCATAGGCATTTCGGCTCAGAAAGTCGCATCTGACATCACAGACGGAAAAGGCACACTCGAGCTTAAATACACAATCGACTTTTACGGCGGTGTTGCGAGTGAAAATGAGTTGGTTATAACACTTGAATAATCTTTATAATTCGCAATTCACAATGCGTAATTCGCAATTGCGGAAGGGGGTAAACCCCCTTAACCCCATTATAAAACAGGAAGGTAAAAAAATGAGTTATATTGTAAAAAAAGCTGAAAATCAGATTTACGAAATCATAAAGAAATCCCTTGCAAAGGCAATTGAAAAAGGTGAACTCCCCGAAGGCGAAGTTCCCGATTTCAAGGTGGAAGTTCCCGCTGACAGATCACACGGTGACTATTCAACAAATGCCGCAATGGTTTCTGCCCGTGTTTTCAGAACTGCTCCCATAAAAATTGCAGCAGCACTTTGCGAAAATGCAGAACTTGAGGGCACATATTTCAATAAAATCGAAGCCGCAGGTGCGGGTTTCATCAACTTCACACTCGGCTCCGCTTACTATGCAGATATTCTCTTCGATGTGGAAAACAAGGGCGAGATGTACGGTCATTCAGACTACGGCAAAGGCAAATCTGCTCTCGTTGAATTCGTTTCAGCAAACCCCACAGGTCCTATGCATATAGGCAATGCCCGTGGCGGTGCTATGGGTGACTGCCTTGCAGAGATTCTTTCATGGGCAGGTTATCACTCAGAAAGAGAATTCTATGTAAACGACGGCGGCAATCAGATTGAGAAATTCGGTCTGTCACTGGATGTGCGTTACAAACAGCACTTCGGCGCCCCCATGGAAATGCCCGAAGATGCATACCACGGTCAGGACATTATTGACCACGCAAAGAATTTTGCAGAAATCCACGGCGACAAATATATAAATGCTACTGAAGAAGAGAGAAGAAACGCACTTGTTGAATATGCACTTCCCCTCAATATTCAGGGTCTTGAGCGTGACCTTCTCAAGTACAAAATCAAGTACGACACATGGTTCAGAGAAAGCACTCTCCACAACTCAGGCGAAGCAAAAAAGGTAGTTGATATGCTCACGGAAAAGGGCTACACTTACGAACTTGACGGCGCACTCTGGTTCAAGGCTGAACAGTTCGGTTGCGACAAGGACTTCGTTCTCCGCCGTTCAAACGGTTTCTACACATATATCGTTCCCGATATTGCATACCATTATAATAAACTCGTAACAAGAGGTTTTGACAGAGCAATTGACATTCTCGGTGCAGACCACCACGGCTACGTGCCCAGACTTAAAGGTGCAATTCAGGCTCTTGGCGTTGACCCCTCAAGAATCGAAGTTGTGCTTATGCAGATGGTACGTCTTGTAAGAAACGGCGAAACAGTCAAACTTTCAAAGCGTTCAGGCAAGGCTATCACACTCGTAACACTTCTTGACGAAGTACCCATCGATGCCGCAAGATTCTTCTTCAACATGAGGGAAGCAAACACTCATTGCGACTTTGACCTCGACCTTGCAATTGAAGAGTCAAGCTCAAATCCCGTTTACTACTGTCAGTATGCTCACGCACGAATCTGCAGTATTTTCAGAAAAATGAGCGAAAAGGGTGTTGACTTTAACGGTTGCACCGAAGAAAACGCACAGCTCCTCACAGCTCCCGAAGAAAAGGAGCTTATCAGACACATTTCATCCCTTACAGGTGAAATCGAAAGTGCCGCAAAATCACTTGACCCCTCAAGAATCACACGCTATGCCCTTGAGCTGTCAACACTTTTCCATAAGTTCTATAATGCATGCCGTTGCGATATCGAAGACAAAAATCTTCAGCAGGCAAGATTATTCCTTTGCAAATGTGTCAAAGATGTATTATATAACGTGCTTACAATGATGAAGCTTTCAGCACCTGAATCTATGTAAAAAACAAGTAGGGGCGCCCATCGGGCGTCCGTTCAGAATATCTTCAATTACAGAGTGATATAAATGGAAAAAAATGAAAACAGAACAGTTGCCCAGAACAAAAAAGCTTATCACGACTATTTTGTCGAAGAAACCTATGAAGCAGGGCTTGAGCTTTTCGGCACGGAAGTAAAATCCGTCCGTCAGGGTAAAATTAATCTGAAAGATTCTTGGTGCAACATCGTAAAAGGTGAAATTTTTGTAAACGGAATGCACATTTCACCCTACGACCACGGAAATATCTTCAACCGTGACCCAATGAGACCGAAAAAACTGCTTATGCACAAAAAAGAAATACTAAAACTTTTCGGCTTGACAAAGCAACAAGGTTATGCGATAATACCCCTGCAGGTCTATTTCACAAAAGGCAAAGCGAAGCTTCTCATCGGTCTTTGCAAAGGTAAAAAACTTTACGATAAACGTGAAGACGCCGCAAAAAAGAGTGCAAACAGAGAAATTGAACGCAACATGTCTTTGAGAAATCAGTAACAACCATTGGTTTAGTCAGATTTTGTTAAAAATCAACCGTTGGTTAAGCAAATTTCCTTCATTTCAACCTTTAATCGCTTCATTCAACCGTGTCTTACGGCTAAAATGAAGACAAGAAATGCAAAAAAGGAGAAATGACAAATGACCTTATTCACAAAAAAATCAGACGATAATAAAAATGAGGAAACAACATCCACATTGGGTGCAAGAATAGCCGAACTCAGAAAAAGAAAAGGCTATACTCAGGAAGAATTTTCCGATATGCTCGGCGTTTCCGCTCAGGCAGTTTCAAAATGGGAAAATGACCTCTCCTGCCCCGACATAATGCTGATTCCTCAGATAGCATCCATTTTCGGAATCACAACAGACGAACTTCTCACGGGCAAAGCCCCCGAGAAAGAAGCATCCGAAGAAGCACAGCAAATTAAGGCTCCTGCAGACCTCAGTAAACTGAAACTCAGAATTCAGGTTCTTCATCCGTCAAAAAAACCGGTAAATGTGACACTTCCGTTGATGCTTGTCAAGAGAGTGGCAAAAATCGGCAACGGCATTTCAGGAATTGTCGGAACAGCAGCCGTGACAAACGACCAACTCGAGCAGATATTTGAACTTGTAGATGAAGGTGTGACGGGAGAAATTCTCAATATCGTTGCAGAAGACGATACGAATGTTATAATTGAAATAAGTTAATTTTTATACTCATCAAGATTCGCACAATGCATAATGTATTGTTTTCATATAGTCAATCGGGGCCCCCGGAAAGCGTAAGCTTTTTGGGGAGAGGAGGAGTAACGAAGCGAATGAGCTTTTCGTGCTCGCACGGAAACGATTGATGCGAAGTTTACGACGACGAGGGGATGAAAGGATTTCGACGGGGATTTTGAATCCCGGTAAGCGAGCAGAGGTGCGGTACCTCTATAAAAATCGCAAGTTTATTAAAAATAAACGACAACAATAAAACTGTTTTAGCAGCTGCTTAATAGCTGCCGTCTTACCCGAGAGTACTGCGGCTCGGGATAAGGCGTCGACTAGCAGTGAACGTGAACGGGCAAGTGTCTCCGTAACCCGTCATGCATAACGGAGCTGTCCCGATACAAGCCTGCCGACAGGCGTGTAAAGGGAGAGATTTAATATATCGGCTACGCTCGTAGAAAGCTGAGAGAATGAATTTTCGGACGCGGTTTCGAATACCGCCATCTCCACCATAAAAATAACACCTCTTCCGAGGTGTTATTTTTATGGCTGAACAATTCTTCTGCTAAAGGTATTCGAAACCGCATAGTCCATCTCGTGTCGGTTCGCCGAAGGCGGAGACACGAGGGACATATAATCAAATTCAGCCGAAGGCGTCAGCCTTCGGATACCGCCATCTCCACCAAAAAATCCGTACACGATTGTGTACGGATTTTTTTATCCATTGCGAAAGCAATGGCATATCATCGCCGAAGGCGTATATCATCACACGAAGTGTGCATATCATCAGCCGTCAGGCTGTATTGCTTCCGCAATGATGATATACAGAACTAAAGTTCTGATGATATGCAATTCCTGCGAAATTGATGATATACACGGCTCCGCCGTGATTGTATTTATCTTATCAGAACCTCTTCCAGAAGTCCTTGCCCCAGGGGTGGGACTGTTCTTCCCATTCATCACGGTGGGTGAGGATTTTCGCTCTCATTTCGTTGACTTTTTCTTTATATTTTTCATCCGTGGCGAGGTTTTTTGTCTCCCACGGGTCATTTTTTATGTCATAGAGGAAAGTCCACTTATCCTCTTCCTCATCGCCGTTGCGGTATTCGATAAGCTTGTAATTTTCATCCTTTACGCCACGGACAAATTGGTCAAAAATCAGGTAAAGTTCATCACGGAATTTTTCACCGTGCTGTCCGTCGAGAAGATGTGCAAAGCTTCTGCCGTCAACGGAATCGGGCACACTGAGTCCGACCTTTTCACACAGAGTAGGGAAAATATCATAAAGGTAAACATAAGCATCGTTGCGTGTGTCGGGGGCAATGTCAGGACCTGCCATGATAAGGGGAATACGGACACCGTGCTCGTAAATATCCTCTTTTCCGAGCCATCCGTGCTGACCCACAGCGAGACCGTTGTCTCCCGTAAAGACGATGATTGTGTTATCCTCTTCGCCGAACTCGTGAAGTGCATCTAAAAGTCTGCCGATTTCGTGGTCAAGGTGTGTTATCATTGCAAAATACTCGGCAATGTGGCGCCTGATTTCCTTTTCGTCACGGGGATATGCGGCAAGATGCTCGTCACGATGCACCATAAGGGGGTAATTTGTATCAATAATCTCCTGAAAATTAGGAGGAAGCTTAATTTCGTCCGCATTATACATCTGACGGAATTCATCGGGCATTGTCCTCGGGTCGTGGGGTGCAAGATATGCGAGATACATAAAGAAGGGATTTTCTTTTCCCGTGTTTTTATTCAGCAGTTCAATCGCCGCATCGGTAAGCAGAGTGCTTGAGTGCTTGCCGGGGTCAAACTCGTCACAATGCTGCTGTTGAGGATGATTGTCACCATAGAAATCCACAACAAAATTTATCACATTATCATATTCACCTGTGGGGTCGTAACGGCAGGTAGGCACATTCCAATGGTCCCACATTCCGCCGAAGAAAATCTTTGCGCCCTGAGTGAAGCTGCGTGCATAGGCAGGGCAACCGTTGTGCCATTTGCCGAGACCGATAGTCTCATATCCGTTGTTTTTAAATGTTTCTGCGACAGTTTTATGCTCTTCGGGGATGTTTCCGCCCAGCTCCTCAAGGTGAAAAGGGGTTCTGCCTGAAAGAATCATTGCACGGCTGGGCATACAGACTGCTCCACAAGTACCCCCTGCAATATGGGCATGTGTAAAAGCCATACCTCTTTTTGCAAGGGCATCAAGATTCGGTGTAATGATTTCATCGTTTCCGAGGGCGTGAATTGTATCAAAACGCTGATCGTCGGTGACGATAAACAAAACATTCGGTTTCTTTGCCATAACAACACATCCTGAAATTATATTTCTGATTCTGATTATAGCACACATTACCTGCCGTTTCAATTGGGTATTGAGATTGTGTTTAGCTAAAAAACCGAAGTGCAATGACTTCAGATCTTTTTTTACTCATCCGACAACAGTTCCAATAAATCAGGAATATCATTTTTCAATGTTTCATACACGATATTCAAATCAACATTGCCGTAATCGTGAACAATACGATTTCTGAAACCATATACGGCATTCCACGGAATATCAGGGTGCTTCTCTTTATATTCGTCTGAAAATTTTCTGCTGTTTTCTGATACCTGAATCATACGGAACAGCATGGAATCCAACAGAATCTCATTTGCGTTAAGTTCTTCAATATCGACATTATGCATCTGTGATGTGACAAAGGTCAGGTCTTTGATGATTTTCTGAAGATAGTAACTGTCGTTCTTTATGTTATCCATAAATCTTCACCCCGTCCTTAAGTATTTCTTCCATGAGTTCAATATTATCCTTAAGTTGATTTACGTCAAGAACATCAACCTTTTTATGAAGTGCTGTGCGGATTTCTTCTACTAATCCGTAAAACTTCAAACCTTTAATGTTTGTAGAAATAAGTAAATCAACATCGCTTAAAGGTGTTGCTTTGCCTTTTGCATAAGAGCCGAAAAGATAACAGTAATTCACATCGTAATCTTGGAATACTTTGGAGCACTTTTTAACGATGTCGCTTATTTCAAGAATTCCGTGTTCTTCATCGATTATATTTGTCTTTTTCAGAATATCAAGGATGTAGTTGTATTTAATTGTATCTGCCTTTTCCGGTTCGTTTTCGTAGGATTTATATGACCGTAAAGATATACCGACCAAATCAGCAACCTGCTGTTGCGTCATTTTCTTTTCAGTTCGTAAAGCTTTTAACTCGCCCATATTTGCACCTCCGAGTTTAGTATAGTGCAAAATTTACACTTTGTCAATATCATAAGTGCAGATTTTGCACTTTGTAATATTATATGCAAATACGAGTATTTTATGTCCGCTATAAAACAGCAAAAACAGCGAATCAGCAATTAAGTGCCGATTCACTGTTTTAATTTTATACCATATTCTTATACTGATAAACTCTTACGTAATCAACAATAAATTCAGCTTCTTCACCGGGGGCATTTTCTCTCTGTGAGGGAATGCCGTCTTCACCGCGCATTTCAACTGAAAGGATAAGATATTCGGGATTTTGACTGACACCGCCATATGATGTACGGAATGTTTCAACACCGTTGATATAGAAAATGTATTCATCCTCATTCCATTCAAGACCGTATGTGTTATATTCCTCATAAGGATTGTTCCTGATAAGGAATCTCTTTGCACCAAGTTTCTGATGGTCGTCACCATAGCCGTCGAAATGAAGGTTTGATGAAATGTTTCTGTTAAAGAACTTTTCGTATCCGTCACTTTCAAAAATATCGATTTCCGTGCCGTCCTGTCCGCTGCCGTCAACTTCATAGACACCGTCATTCATAAGCCAGAATGCACTCCAGATGTCAGCACCCTTGGGAAGGATGCATCTGCATTCAAAATAACCGAACTTCTGACTGAAACCGTTGAGAGCATCTGCATCCGTATCGACACCTGCAGAATACCAGCCTGCACCTTCGCCGCCCATACCCTCTTCAAGGTATACTACGGGAATAACAAGGTTTCCGTCTTTTGTTTCGGCAAGATACTGATTCCAGTAACTTCCCTTTCTTGCTTCTGTCTTATTGCCGTACTGATAATGACCTGACCATACACTTCTGTCAAGCTCGCCCTCAAATTCATCTGAGAAAGTAAGCTCAAACTTATCCATATCAACCTCTTCACCCATGGGGTAACAAGGAATACCGATAAGCACACAAAGTGACATGATAAGAGAAGTGAGCATTGAAATAACAGGTTTTAAAAATTCCATTTAAATTTCTCCTTTTTTATCTATGTATCATACAAACAATGCCGACTACTGTGGCGCAGTCGGCAGATTGTGTTTCTGATTACAGCTTTGAATAACCGTAACAATTGATAAGTGCATCAATTTTGACTTTATCTTTACAAAGCGGGCATTCGTGAGAAGGAACTGAGAAATAATCGGGAAGGTCGTTAGGATTGAAAACGCTGTCAACCTGATAACCTGCAATTTCTTCTGTTGTTGCGAAGATTGAACCGATACCGACAACCTCACCGCCGTAATATTTAACAGCTTCAATCGCATTCTTGACTGTGTTACCCGAAGCAACGGAAACAGCAAGAACGAGAACATGCTTATCCTTAACCATAGGAACGATATTGTCACGGAGAAGGAGCTGAGATGAGCCTGTCATTTCCGGAGTGACAACATAAATTGTCTGATGAGCATTTATATTCATGAAATCATGCTTTGTGAGTTCTTCCGCAAGGCAGGTGCCGATAACTTCCGTACCGTCAAGACAAAGAATTGTGTCAACGATTCTTGTATTATAGTTATAATTACGGCAAATTTCTTTTGCTACTGCCTTTGCTTCTGAAAGTCTTGATTTCTGAGCGGCAACATCAATATAGTAGTTGCTGTGAGAATGTGTTGAAGCAAAATGTCCCTTTGAAGCACGAAGGAAAAGGTCGCTGTGTTCTGTCGTAATTTTTGATACTTTCTGTGTAGGCATTAAGAATACCTCCTTGTTTTATTGGTTACACATATTATGTGTTATTATTGTACAATAATAATCATTAAATTGCAAGGTTTTTTGAACATTTTTATTAAACAAATTAAAAAGGGATGTACCTTCCGATACATCCCCCGTAAAATTTAACTTCCGCAATCAAAAAGATTCTTTACAATACAAGCCGCTGAAGTTATTGCCAATGTAAACAATCCGAAAAGCAAACCTGTCAGAATTGAAGCAAGAATTCCGCCTGCCGCAATATCAACAAGAACAAGAATAAGGGAAAAAAGAACTGTTCCGAAAATGCCGACAAAAAGGGATGTCAGAGAAGTGCATAAGCAGGTGTTTGACTCCCTCTTACCTATAAACGGAGCCGCAACAAGTGACAGACCGAGAAGTCCCAACGCAACGCCGAAGAATATCCATAAAACAAACTGAGGAATTGCAATTATGCCCGAGAAGGTCAGGAATGTTGCAACGATACCGGCAATAACGCTCGCAATAACGGCAAGAATTGTACAATCACATTTAGTTTTGCAACCGCAAATATTCATAATATCACCTCCCCTAACACTATATGCATCAGCACACGGACAAGTGAATGACCCAACGCATATGATATGAGTGAAGGAGGTGTTTTTATGAGAACGATTCAGTATAACAGACCTGAAGCTGTTGCATATGCGAGAAGATGGGCTTTAGGGAGAAATCCCCGTTATTATGATTTTTCCGAAATCGGCGGTGACTGCACAAATTTTGTTTCACAATGCATTTATGCGGGAGCAGGTATTATGAACTATACTCCCGATGTGGGGTGGTATTACCGCTCGCTTTATGACAGAGCGGCGGCATGGACAGGTGTTGAATATCTTTATAATTTCCTTACAACAAACCGTTCTTACGGTCCTTTTGCAAGCGAAGTCAATGAAAGTTCAGCCGTAGCGGGTGACATTATTCAGCTCGGCAACAGTTACGGTGATTTTTATCATTCGCTTTTTATTCTGAGGACTGAGCCGACTATTCTTGTTGCGGCACACACAAACGATGCACTCGACAGACCTTTATCAACTTATAATTATGCTGTCGCAAGGTTTTTACATATTGACGGAGTGAATACATACTGATACAAGAAAACGGCTTCGTCGTACGCCTGCGGCGACCGTTTTCGGTTAGTCCATCGCCGTGCCCAAAGGGCAAATCGGCGGGACATATAATTTTTTACTTTATAGGAAATGCAATTTCCTATAAAGTAAAAAGAAAAACGATGCCGGTTGCTCGCCGACATCGTTTTTGATTATTCCAATGAAGTCATAAACATATATCTTGCTGTGTTGAAGTAAAGTCCCGTTTCAACAAGGATATAATATCTGCCTGCTTCGACATCTGCAGAAAGTGTGACTGCCTTGCTGTCCCAATCTGATGTTACAGATTCAATCACATTGCCTTCCGTATCAACAACTGAAACAATCCAGCCTTCCTTGCCTGCTTCTTCCGTTATGACGTGACCGAATGCAACATTCAGCTTTCCTGCAGTTTCAATATCAATTGCGAAGTAGTCCTTATCAAAATCAGTACCCATTTCAACCATTGTACCGTTGACGGTGTCACCGATTGAAATAATATCTGCAGTATCGGGTTCGTTATTCGGCTCTGTTTCCCAGCCTGTGCTTTCAACAGACATAAGAATAAGTCTGTAAACAATTGAATTATGATAAAGATTGTCTGAATCTATACTTATATAATATCTGCCTGTATCAAGACCGATTGACGGCGACTGAAGAACAGCCTGATTCCAGTCGGAAATCGTACTGTAAGCAACTCTGCCGTCTTCGGCTGTAATTGTGATGTTCCAGCCGTCTTTTTCTTCGGCAAGGGCTTCGTGAATGAAGTCAAGAACAACAAAACCGTCTTTTTCCATTACAAATGTAAACCAGTCACGGTCAGATTTATCACTTCTCTGAGTGAGTGAACCAATCTTTTCGGTATTGATTTCAATTGTGTCTGCCGTTTCGGGAGTTTCGTTCGGTTCTGATTCAATTGCTGTATCCTTTGTAAAGGAAACATTGACAGAATAACCCACTTTGCTGTAATTATGCGAGTAAACGGTAAGATAATAATATCCGGGAGGAAGCCCCATTATACCGCTGTTTATCGATGTTTTTGCCATATCGGATGTTGCATAGAAATATTCGTTCCCCTCTGCATCCTCAATGCTCATTCTCCAGGCGATAGTTCCGTTCATTCCTTCAACATCTTTTTCATGGTCAAAATAGAAAACGGTATAACCCTCTTCGGTTATCCTGAAAAGATAGCAGTCGGTGTCTTTTCTGTCATCGGAATAAAGACTTGCTGAACCGTTGAATGTTTTATTAAGCGGAAGATGAGTGTATCTTGACTGAGAATCATTATATTCGGTTTCATAATCATTTGTTGCAGCAAAACCAATTAGAACATCGTATTTATCTGCAGTATGTCCCGTAACACATTCAACAACAAGTCTGTAATTACCGGGAAGAATACCGATTGTTGATGACTGAACACCTCTGCCGATATTCTCATATGAAAGCCTGTTTATTTCTCTGTAAGCTGTTGTTTTTCCCGTTCCGTCGGGAGAATATTCTTCATAAAGAGTGATATACCACAGACATGCTGTATCGGTTGCTTCAACATGATTGAATGCATAAACAACTGCACCGCGCTCATCTGCCGTGAATGTATAAACTTTTTTTGAAACAGTTGTTGAAAGTGAGTCACGCATGATGTTATTAAGCATTGCGGGAACAACAATTGTTCCGTCATGCGATGCACCGTTATCTGACGGCATCTGATTTACCACGGAATCCTTATCGGGTAAAATATCCTCGGGTTTAACAGCTGTATCTTCGGGGACCTTTGTTTCGGGTGTTTTATGATCATCCGTATTATATTTCGGAGTGGTTGCAACGGGCTGTATAAATTCAGGTTCATCTTTCTGAGTGTTCAGCTGAACAATTTCAGAGTTTTCTTTTTTCTCGGTTTCACCCGATGAAAAAGTACCGTCAAGAGAAACAATATTTACAGGAGAAGACAGCACAACAAGAACCGTAAGAATTACGGCAACAATTGTATTTTTAATACCTGAAACAGCTTTCATTCAATCAACTCCTCTCAAAAAAATAACCGTACTAAGTATAGCACGGTTATCGGAATTATTCAAGTGTTATTAATTAACCAAATGAGGGAAATGCGAAACCTGATACAAGTTCATGGAGCTTTGTAAGGAAATCTGCCATGAATTTGTTGAACTGATAGCTTATCTTGCTGAGTGCGCCTTCGCAGTCAAGAATCTTTGATCCTTCTGCAAGAGCGAAATCGTACATGGGAAGAACTTCGTATTCGTATGTTGAAAGGTCATTTTCATCAAGAGTGATGAGACCTACACCTCTGTTCATATCGTTGCTGTATGAGTTGCAACCTACTGTGGGAACAGTTGTGATATCGATGCCTTCATAAGTTGTTGTGAAGCTGTTTACGTGGTCATGACCGTAGAATGTAGCCATAACGTCGCCTGTTTCAACCCATGCATCGAACTGACCGCCGTTGATGTGTGAGGGGCAGGGAGGCTCGAAAATAAAGCCTGTAAAAGAACCAAAATTGGGAATGGGAAGATATGCCTGACCGTCGAATGTCCATTCGCCGATACCGAAGGGAATCTTCATCATGCCGAGTGCATCGTATACTTCGGGAACAATGATGTGCTGGAAGCTCATTGCGGGAACCATTTCACCGCCGTTGAGGAGTGAAAGAGCCTTTGCTGTGTCCTTGTACCAGTTGATCTGGTCTTCACGGACATAGTCATAACCGCCTGCTTCTTTAGTTGTTGTACCTGAGTCAATCATCCAGAGGTTGAATGCAACACCGATGCCGTTTGAAGCAAGGATGGGAAGGTTGTGGTTACCGCAGCCGTAAAGTGAGGGAACTGCATCATATGCAAGACAACCGGGGTATTTCTGATATTCCTTGAGAAGATCTTCGTTGGGAACACCCTGTTCCTGGTCATGGTTACCGAAAACAACTGTGAAGGGAACACCTGCTTCAACAACGGGAGCAACGATTGCAGCGATAGCATCTGCCTGCTTTTCACCGGGAGCAACAGAGTTGTCACCCATGTAGATAACAAGGTCAGGTGTATAAGCAGCAAGAGCTTCTCTCATAAGCTGAGCTGTTGTTTCTTCAAGTTCTTCGTCATCCTGGCTGTCAGCAAACATCATAATTTTGAATTTGCCGTCTTCATTGAACTTGAGAATGTAGTCTGAAACGTTTGCAGATGCAGTCATTGCAAATGTAGCTGTGAGCATAAGCATTGCAAGAACAACTGCAAGAACTTTCTTTGTGAGTTTCATTTTTATCACCTTTCATCGGATATAATTTCGAGTATATTTTAACAAATCATACCGGGAATTGCAATACATAATAATAAAAAATATAAAACAAATCAAAAAAAGAAAAACGCCCCTTAGGGACGTTTTCATTCATAAAAAATTATACGCTGAAAAGTTCTGCAAAGAAGTTCATGATCATCTGGAAGAAGTTCTTAATGAATTCTACTGCTGCTACAAGATTAGCCATTACTGCTGCCATTATATTTTCCCTCCAATTCATTTTTTTACATTTGTTATTATAGAATATATTTATGTAGTAATCTTTTCATAACAATGAACAAATAATGAACATTTTTTCGAATGGGCATTTTAACTGATAATGTAGAATATCTCCAAAATTTTAATAGTTTGGGGATAAAACAGTTTATATTTGCATACATAATACTGTTTTTATATAAAAACGTTGTAATACTTAACAAATATACATGTGCAACAACATACCACTTGTCATATTTCAACAAAAAACATGCTTTGTTATTGACTAAAATGACGAAAAGTGTTATTATATCAAGCTGTAAAGGGGCAGACATTAACACCTGTCTTTTTAACAAACATGAAAAAAGGTGAAAGCCATGAAAAGCAGACTGTGCAGGATTGTTTCTTCATTGATGGCAATTATTCTTATAATTACGGCTTATCCCCTTACAGTTTCCGCAAGTCCCTCTTTCAATCAGATGGTAAATGCGGCAACCGAAATAATCATGTCAAATGAAGGCAACTACACAACAGTTGTTAAAAATGACATGGGTGCTTTGAGCATCGGTAAAATATGCTGGCATGCAACAAATGCTCTCAATCTTCTTAAAGACATTGTTGCGATGAATCCGTCACAGGCTGTTACAATTCTCGGTGCATCTCTTTATAATGAAATAGTAACATCAACATACTGGGAATCAAAAATCCCTACAACTGAAGAAGCAAATGCTATTTCAGTTCTTCTTTCAACATCCGAAAGCCGTTATATTCAGGATAAAACTGCATGGAAATATGTAAGTGATTATATAAATCACGGTATTTCACTCGGCATTACAGAACCTGAGGCTCTTGTTTTCTTTGCCGATTATGAGAATCAGAACGGTATGACAGGAGCAAAGAATTTCTATAATCAGACTTTATCCACATATGGCAAAGTAAATCTTGCAACATTATACGAATGTTCAAGCAAAAACTGGCGTCGCACAAAAACATACAATTATTGTGTAATGCTCAACTGGAACAATTATGAAGACACGCCTTCATATGAAACAGATAAAACTGCGCCTGAAATCACAGATGTTTCAATTTCAGATATTACAAGTAACGGATATACCGTTACTTGCAGTACATCCGACAATGAAAAGGTGTCTGTAATATATTTTGTAGTTTACAGAAAAGAAGACGGCATCAGTTCTGCAAAATGGTATTCACGTGAAGGTGCCGAAAAAGCATCCTGTATCGTAAACATCAAAGATTTCGGTTCAAAAACGGGTGAATACTGCACATTTATTTATGTTTTTGATGAAGCAGGTAATTACATCTCTGCTGAACTCAACACAATAACTGTTCCCGAAGCAGAACCTGCCACTCCTCCTCTCACAATTACCGTAACTGCAAAAGCAGGCGGCACAGTCGGTTCCGAAATAAGGTGGCGTGCTGCAGCCGCAAACGGAAGCGGCAATTATCAGTATGAATTCATTCTTTTCAGAGATGATATAATTATTGATAAAAGGAAATTCAACGATTTTTCTGATTTCTCATATACAGTAACAAAAACAGGTTCATACCGTGTGATTGTTAATGTAAAAGACATAACAAATGACACCACAGCAACAGTAACAAGCGCTAATATTGATATTTTCACACCTATTACTGTTGAATCTGTCACATCGGAAACAATTTCGGCAATGCTCGGTGATACTTCGTTCTGGACAGTCAATGCTTCCGGCGGTGAAGGTAAACTTACTTATTCCTATACAGTTTATAAAGATGGAATAAGTATTTACAGCACTCAGTTTTCAGAACGTAATACTTTTTCATATATATTCAAGGACGACGGCATATTCAATGTATCAGTAACAGTTATGGATTCCCGTTCGCAGGTTGTTACAGCAAAAAGCTCTGATGTAAAAGTAATGAGAGAACTTTCTGTAAGTGATGTCACTTTTTCAAAGTCTTTTGCTGTTGCAGGTCAGTCTGTAAGCTGTTCTGCTGATATTATCGGCGGTACAGGTTCATATTTCTGCATTTTCAGCATATACTGTGACGGAGAGCTCATTCTTACTTCAGAAGAACTTAAGAAACCCGAATTTACATTTACTGTTATCGAAACCGGAGAATATACTGCAGAAATCACAGTTACCGATATTGACGGCACCGTTGCAAATGCAAACGGCGGTTCATTGAAAACACAGGAATACGCATCAAAAGGCGATGCAAACTGTGACGGTAAAGTCAACGCAAATGATGCAAGATTCACTCTGAGATGTTCTGCAAAGCTTGAAACATATGATGAATCAAATTTTTATGCAATTGATGTAACTGCAGACGGCAAAATCACGGCAGCTGATGCAAGACTCATTCTGCGTGCTTCCGCACGTCTTGAAACTTTATAAATGATATATGGAGATTTTAATGAAGAAAAAACTTATTACAATTTTACTTACGGTAATAATGCTTTCAGGTATTTTTGCTGTTTCGGCTTCCGCTTACAACAAAGACCTTCTCAACAGCATTACTGCAAACTATCAGACAGCACTTTCGCTTTCGGGAAGAGGTTCTTTTTACGGCAGATGTAACCTTGCAACCGCTTATCAGCTCAAAGCTATGGGTATTTATAAAAATGAACTTGACTTCTCAGGCTCGGGCAGAATGTGGTATGAACATTTCAAGGATGTAAACAAAACATCAGGCGGTTACAATGTAATCACCATAAGCGGTAAAAACTGTCTTTACGACCTTATTGAAAAATACGGCAACGAGATTTACAATGTTGTATATTCTCTGGGTACGGGCGGCACAAGCGGTCCGACTCACTCAATGTATATCCGTGCTATCATAGACGGCTATGTTTATTTTGCCGATTCATTCGGAAATTCATACAACAGACAGTATTATCCCGAAGGAACAGGAACTGTTCTTCCTCTTGATGAATTTATCTCGGCATACAGAAGAATGAACGGCAACCCCTACGGCTGTGTTTATTTCACAAGAAATGATGTTACCGAGCATTATTCAGGTTCATCAGAATCACCTGACGGATGGATTACCGCCAACAGACAGTATATCCCCGGTGAATACATTATCACTTCGTCAATGCTTCAGGTGAGAAAGAGAGCAGACAGCGATTCATCCTCACTCGGACTTCTTGAAAACAACGAAACTGTTACCGTTACCGCAATTAAAGATAACTGGGGGAAAATCAGCTTCAGCGGAAAAGTCGGTTGGATATGCCTTGATTATGCACTCAGACTTTCAAGTACAAAGGACAGAGTTTCGGATTTAGCCCTGAACGGTTCTCCCGAGGCGCTTTCAACGGCTCTTCGGTCTCAGTATCTTTCAGCAGACCGCCCTGCCGTTTTCAGCGGGACAGATGTCACATGGACAGCTCATACAAACAATACGGGAAATAAGCTGTTCTATGCATTTTACATTTACAGAGACGGCGTGAAAGTTTATAACGGAACATTCAGCTCCGAAAACACTTTCACTTACACTCTTCAGAATAAAGGGTCTTATCAGGCAAGTGTCACGGTTGTTGATAATGAAAATAACCGCTCAATCCTTTACAGCGACAATGTAATCTGTGTCGGTGAAAAGCATGACCACATGAATAACAATAAAAATGCAGATGAGCTGATTCTCTCAGCCGATATATTTGCTGAAAATATTGATAATCTTACAGGTAAGAATTTTATCTGTTCAGGCTTTGATAAAAACGGTCTTCTTGCAACACCTGATACAAATATTAACAGAAATACTCCCGAAGAACCGAATATTTAATAACATTCCCGAGCTGTACTTTAAAAGTACGGCTCTTTTTTTATCAAATCTATTGACAATACAGAACATATGTTCTATAATTAATTATAAGAACATCTCTTTTAAAGGAGTAACAGAATGAAATCAAAAAATTCGTTTGTTTTATATCATGATTACTGGAACTGGTTCAGGCTTCTGACAGATGAAGAAATCGGTCTGGTCCTCAGAGGAATTTTTTATTATGAAAAAGAGAGGGTTTTACCCGAATTCTTAACAGATAAAACACTTCTTGTTTTTCAGATGATAAAAGAAGTTCTTGACAAAGACAGAGCAAAATATGAAAATGTGTGCAGTAAAAACAGCGAGAATGCAAAACTCAGATGGAAAAAGAAGGAAAGCAATTGAAAAAAATCAGGGCAGTCAGCTGACTGCCCTGATTACATTTAAAAGTTAATTAAGCTTCTGCTTTTACTTCAGCTTCTGTTTCTTCCTGAAGCTTTTTGCGTTCTTCATATGAAAGAAGATACATTGACATATCCTTATATTTGACCTGAATACCTTTTTTGAGGTAAATAACGCTGATAACGATTTCAAGAACAAATGCAAGGATTATGCAGAGAGTACCCCAGATCATGAATGTGCCGTTGAATACTTCGGGAACAGCTGCTGTAACACCTGAAAGCCACATTGCAAGACCGACTGTACCGATAACTGTAAAGATAATACCTGCAACAGCAGTTGAGATATATCTCTTGATGCCTTTCTTTGCAGTTGCGAACATCATGTTTACGATATTTACAATTGCTGTGACAGCAATACCTGCAAGACCGACAATAGCAACAAGGTAGAAGATATATGCCGTGCCGACCATGTCGGAGCCGACCATTGCGAGCAGATGGTCAATATCAAGAGCCATAAATACTTTTGTTACAATTGAAACAATATTGATTGTTGTTGTTTCCTGGAAGAAGGGAAGAGAAACTGCAACTTTACCCATAGGTGCAAGCGTTGCAACAAGGGGCAGTATGCTTATAATCATTCTGATTATTGAAAGCGGATGACCGATTGTGGAGAATTTAAATCTGTCCATTGCAGGCTGACCTGCAGCATGTTCAAACTCAGCTCTGTCAGCTTCCTTATTAAGACTTTCTTCCATTCCGTAGTAAACCAGATTAACTCCGCAAACGGGACACTCCGGTTTAATATCGATCATAGACAGTTTATAACCGCATTTAGGACAAAAAGATGCCATTCATATCACCCATTCATTTATAGTACTTGTAATTTTAACATATTCAAACAAAAATAACAAGATGTTTTTGTATATTTTATAGGTAATTTTAAAAATTTTTTTTAAAGAAGTGCTTTATTTATGTCAAGATTGTATTCATCGCACACATCAATGATTTCCTGAGCTGTAGGACGGACCTTTTTTCCGCCCATTGAAATAACCTTGACAAGAATTTCAGCAGCCTTTTCAACAGTTTCGATTATGCCGAATACATCTCTGAAGTTTTCACCTGAACTGAAAATGCCATGCATTGACCATACAACAACGTCATATTCTTTGAACTTTTCTGCTGTTGCCTTTGCAATGTCGATACTGCCTGTAAGCATAAGGGGCAGAATGCCGATACCGCGTGGAAAAACAACTGCACATTCGGGCATCATATCCCAGATTTCTCTTGTGAAGTCCTTGTCATTCTGAGGAAGGACGAATGTGAGAGCAATTGTGTTGACGGGATGCACGTGCATAACAAGTCTGTGCTTACCGCCTGTAATATCAAACTTGACAGAATGATTAAGAAGATGAGTGGGAAATTCGCTTGTGGGTCTTCCGCCTGATGCAAGTCCCCATACAATTCTGTAATTTTCACCTTTTTCATCAAGCTGAGCGATACAGACACTGTTCTCGGGGTCTGCCTATGTGTAACGGAAATATTTTCCGCTTCCTGTTACAAGGAAATATTCGTTTGCAAGGTTTGCAACGGTAACACCGATTGATGTCCAGGGCTTTTCAAAGATAAATTCATCCTTGATAGCCTCGATATCTTCTGTTGCGATACGGTATGACATGTTGCCGCCGTTACGCTCATTCCAACCGAGAGAACAGCAAAGGTCAACCATATCTATAAATTCATTGAAAAATTTTGCTTTTAATACTTTTGACATAATATCACCGGAATAGTTTAGTTTATTTGTTAAATCAGAATTTGTCGAACTGAAGTTCGACAAAAATTCTCAATTCTCAATGCGCAATGCGCAATTGTGGAAAGGGCTTCGCCCTTTGACCCATTTATATAATTCAAGCCCGAAGGGCTTCCGAAATTGCGAATTGAGCATT
>JAZSPR010000080.1:0-12003 GCA_045537555.1 Acutalibacteraceae bacterium
GGGAAAGAAGATATTACGGGAATTGAATACGAGCCGTGGCACTACAGATATGTCGGCACCGAAGCGGCAGAATACATATATCATAATAACATGACGTTAGAAGAATATCTGATGAGGTAAATCAGAAATTGTCAATGAACAATTTACAATTTACAATGTACAATGATTTACAAAAAACCGCCTGTATCGCTGCATCTGCACGATTGTAAATTGTACATTGTACATTGTTAATTGACTCGATAAATTACTGTTTATTAAACAACTCCCTGAACCACACTTCGTCTGCTTCAAAGGTTTTACCGTTGAGGTAAGACAGAATACCTGCATCTGATGTAAATTCAAATGTGAGTTTATATGAATAAAGCAGTTGTTTCTTATATCCGCCAAACTGCTTGTTCGTTTCATTTCTGCCGTATTTTCCGTCGCCCAGAAGAGGATAACCCATATGAGCAAAATGTGCCCTTATCTGGTGGGTTCTGCCTGTCAGAAGCTGAACTTCAACAAGGCTGAGTCCGTCCTTTTCATTAAGAACTTCATAACCCGTAGTCATGGTTTTCCCGCCCTCAAAAGGCTTGTTATAAACCCTGACTTTATTCTTGTTTTCGTCCTTTATCATATATGCCGTAACGGTAGCTTTTTTCTCTTTGGGACAGCCGACAATGACACAGAGATAGCGTTTATCCATCTCTCTGTTTTTGATTTTTTCATTGAGAATTCTTAAGGATTCCGCATTTTTTGCGGCAATGACAATTCCGCCCGTATTTCTGTCAATTCTGTTGGCAAGAGCAGGTGCAAAAGAGTTCTCTTCACGGGGATTGTACTCCCCCTTTTCATAAAGATACTTCTGTACACGTGTTATGAGAGTATCAACATATTCACCCTCATCGGGATGTGACAATACACCTGCTTTTTTATTAAGAAGCATGATGTTTTCGTCTTCATAAATAATGTCGAGTTTACCCGGAGCCTTAAGAAAATCATACTTATCTTCCTGAGCCTCAAAAAATTCGTCATTTATATACATATCAACGACATCGCCCTCTTTGAGTTTGAAGGCAATGTCGCTTTTTTTACCGTTTACTTTGATGCGTTTGAGCCTTATATACTTATACATAAGATTCTTCGGGAGCATCGGTGCGGCTTTCTGAATAAACTTGTCAAGTCGCTTTGTTGCGTCATTTTTACCGATTGTAAAGGTTCTCATATTTTCTTTAATTCTTCCTGATATTTAATAGTATCATTAAGCTCCTGAGTGAGAAGCTCCTCTCTCAGAGGTCTGAACTCTTTCATTGCAATTGTGTTCATTATAATGTTTATAACAAAGAAAAACATGCCTATAAAAAGGCTGTATGAAAGACTCAATGTCATAATTTCGGGAATTGATGATGCAAACATCGAACCTGAAACAACAATGCATACAACAGCCGCCGCAAATGTAACAAGGCTCATATAACAAAGCACAACATTACCTTTTGCGTGATAGCCGAATGATGAGAGAAGCAGGACAAAGAAATTAAGCACACCTGCAACAATGCCGAGCACAACAAGAATGAGAGCGACATAAAGCATAATGAATGCAGTACCCGATTTTTCAAGAAATACCAGGTTGATATGCGCCATAATATCAATTTTTCCGTTAACGATGTCAAGAATCAGACTGAGCACCGAAACACCTTGTCTGCCGTCTGCAAACGGAAGAAATGTTTCATATGTAAACATCGGAAAAAGGAAAAAGAGAAGCGGTGCAAATGTCAGAACAAAACGTGCAATTCTCTGTTTTGTTCCGAAAAGTGCATTTTTCACAGCCTTTGTTTTTCTGTTGAAGCCCGAAAATGCCCTTTCAGCATTGACAGCATCTTCGTCGAGCCTTTCTTCCCATTTATAGTTAGGAATATTAACACCGCAAACGGGACACTCCGCCTTTATATCAATTATTTTCAGTTTATAATTACAATGAGGACATTTAGCCACAATCAATTCCTCCTGTTAAGTTTTAAGTATAATTAAGTGCTACTGCAAGAACCATAAATACAACAGCTACAACACCCTCGGTAAGGAACAGTTTCCATGACCATTTAAGCCAGTTTTTATAGGAAACACCAACCATACCGATAGCAAGAATCATAAGTCCGCTTGTGGGATAAAGAAGATTTGTGAAGCCGTCTGCCATACAGAAAACAACAACCATTGACTGTCTTGTAACACCTAAAAGGTCACAGAGCATGCTCATAAGAGGCACAATAAGGAATGCCTTTGCCGTTCCGCTTCCCACAAAAAATTCAAGCACGGCAATGAATACAAACATAAGAATTATCGCTGTATAGGGCGAAATTCCGTGCATCATATTGTTTATATAAAACAGTAATGTATGCATTATTTTGCCCGTGTCAAGAATATATGAAATTGCAAGAATA
Organism: Acutalibacteraceae bacterium; assembly: GCA_045537555.1. Lineage (GTDB taxonomy): Bacteria > Bacillota > Clostridia > Oscillospirales > Acutalibacteraceae > UBA1081. Next base: position 2,415 of record JAZSPR010000080.1, read on the forward strand.
AAGACAATCAGAGGAAGAACGGGAAGGATTGTTTTTATGCCTTCTCCGAATGTTTTCCATAAGTTTTTACCCTTGAGTCCGGATGCCGAACCGGCAAGAAGACCGCCTACAGGGAAGAAAACAGCCATACATCCGAGTGATGCGACACCGCCGATTGATGTCATTGTTTCATTGCTGATTTTGTTTCCTACAACGGTCAGAATAAATGATGCGGCAATCCCGAGAAGCACCATACAAAGGCTTAAAACAAACATTTTTGTGCCTTTTCTGACAAGAGGATTTTCAAGAACGGGCATACATTTATCCATTGAATATTTATCTTTTATCGCTTTATCTGTCGTGAATGCAATTGATTTTTCGGGATGTTTTTCAATTCTTTTTGCATAAAAAATAAGAAAAAATGTAAGGGAAAGATAAACCGCAACAAAAAGAAGAATTCTGAACCACAGCCCCGAGAAAACTTCAAGTCCTGCGAGTTTCTGAACGGTTATAACATTGAACGGATTGAATGTTGCCGCAGTAAAACCGAAAGCAACGGCAACAAAACTCATGCCGATACCCGTAAGAGAGTCCCAACCCATTGCAAGTGAAATCGCAACGGCAATAGGGACAAGAGTCAGGCTCTCCTCAAGAATACCTGCCGTGGAGCTTAAAAACATTCCCGCAAAAACCATAACGGCTATGAGCATAAACCGTTTATCACGAAATTTCTTTACAATGGTTGCCATTATGTATTTAAGCACTCCGATTCTGTCAAGAATCAGGAATGTTCCGCCCACAAGAATAAGAATTGCCAGAATCGCAATACCCGTTGATGCGTTATCCGTTGTAAAGGCAAGCACGGGAGATGCAATTATCTTCCATATCGGCATTTTATAATCAGAAATCTCTTCATATGTACCGTCAATAATTGCACCGTCTGCATCAATCGTGTATTCACCTCTTGGCACAACCTGTGTGAGTATTCCCACAAACACAAGCACAGCCGTGAGCACAAGAAGAATACTGACAACCGTTTTTTTGTTTATTGTCAGACCTTCTGCGGGTGCTGACTGCACGGTTTCTTTTATGTTTTCATTATTTTTCATTTATTTACTCCTGCAGAAATATACATATTTATTTATGATATTATATACAAATATAATGCCAAATACAAGCCCGTAACAAAAGATTAAATAAAAACTTTTTTTTAATTTTTATTTTTTTCATATAAAAGGTTGTATTTTCTGTTTTTTGATGCTATAATAATGTAAATTATTATGTATATGTATGTAAAAATTTACATAAGCACGAACAGGAGCGATTGGCACATGGAAAATAACCAGACTTTTTCTATCGGCAAAGAAAGCTTTCTCCTTAACGGTGAACCGTTCACCATCGTTTCGGGAGCTATTCATTATTTCAGGGTTCCCAAGGAATACTGGCGTGACAGACTCTTAAAGCTCAAGGCTTGCGGTTTCAATACTGTTGAAACTTATGTTGCATGGAACTGTCATCAGAAGAATGAAGATGCATTTGACTTCAGCGAAAACAACAACATCGAGGAATTTCTTGATCTTGCTGCACAGATCGGTCTTTATGCAATTGTAAGACCCGGTCCCTACATCTGCGGTGAATGGGAATTCGGCGGTTTCCCCTGGTGGCTTCTCAAATATGATGATATCGAACTCCGTTGCATGAACAAGAGATACATCGGATTTGTTGACAAGTATTTCGATGAACTTATTCCCAGAATTGCAAATCACCAGATCACAAAGGGCGGAAACGTCATCATGGTTCAGGTTGAAAACGAATACGGCAGCTGGGGCGACGATGAAAAGTACATGCAGTATATGGCTGCTGCTCTCGTTAACAGAGGAATTGAAGTTCCCCTTTACACAGCAGACGGTATCGAAGACCACATGCTTACAAACGGTTCTGTTGAAGGCGTTTTCAAAACTGTTAAATTCGGTGCTAACCCTTCAGTAAACTTCCCCTATCTTCGTGAATATCAGGAAGAAGGTCCCCTTATGTGTTCAGAATTCTGGAACGGCTGGTTCGACCAGTGGGGTTACAAGCATTATGAAAGAAAACCTGCCGATGCTGCAAAGACACTCCAGAGAATTATGGCTGATGATGCATCAGTTTCAACTTATATGTTCTGCGGCGGTACAAACTTCGGTTGGATGAACGGTGCCAACTTTGACGGTGAATACAAGCCCATCGTAAACAGCTACGATTCAGATGCTCTGCTTACAGAAAGCGGCGACATCACAAAGAAATATGAACTCTTCAAGAAGACAATTGCAAATCACGTGAAGCAGACAGAAGAAACTGTTCTTGAACCCCAGATTCCCAAGGCAAAATACGGTTCACTCCCCTTCACAATGTGTGCGAACCTTTTTGATAACATTGATAACCTTTCAAGCGCTTTTGAACTCCTTAAGCCTGTCCCCATGGAAAAGCTCGGTCAGGGTTACGGCTTCATCCTTTACAAGACTCACCTCAAAGGTCCCAGAGATTACATGCCTCTTGTTCTGAGCAAAGTTCACGACAGAGCATACATCTTCCTTAACAATGACCTTTACGCAATCCAGTCAAGAAACGATCCCGAAACAATTGTTGATATCCGTGTTCCCGAAGAAGGTCTTGACCTTGCTATTCTTGTTGAAAACATGGGTCGTGTAAGCTGCGGCAGTGAACTCAAGGATTATAAGGGTATTACAGACAGCGTAAGACTCGGTGATACATACATCTATAACTGGACAGCATATCCCCTTGAACTCAATGACCTTACTAAGATTGAATTCAAGTGTGAATCAGATATGATCTTCTATGACCAGCCAACATTCTTCAAGGCTCAGTTCATCATTGAAGACACACCCGGTGACACATTCGTCAAGCTCCCCGCTTTCACAAAGGGTATGATTTTCATAAACGGCAAGCCTCTTTCAAGATACTGGAACAAGGGTCCCCAGAATTCAGCTTACCTTCCCGCTCCCTTCCTTATCAAGGGCATTAACGAAATTATCGTTCTTGAACTTGAAGGATTCAAGAAAGGTAAGAAGAATCCCGTTGTTGTCCTTGACAACAAACCCGATCTCAACGGCTGATAAAAAAACAATATGGATTTTGCAGATTTACTGTTTTTTTCAGCAGAGATAATCGGTACAATTGCATTTTCAGTAGCAGGCTCACTCGTAGCAATACGGCGTGAGCTTGATATTTTCGGGACGGTTGTTGTCGGCGGAGTAACTGCTGTCGGCGGAGGCTGTCTGAGAGATATTCTTCTGGGGAATCTCCCGCCTGCAATGTTTATAAATCCCGTTTATGCCATTGTTGCCGCTGTTGTTTCGGTTCTTGTTTTTTCAATTGAATATTTCTTCCCTGCAGAAAAAGTTCTCGCATCAAAAAGATATGAATTTGTAGTAAACATTTTTGATGCACTCGGTCTTGCGGTTTTTGTTGTTGTAGGCATAAACTCAGCAAAGAACTGCGGTTTCGGTGACAATGCATTCCTTTCGGTCTTTGTCGGCGTTCTTACAGGTATCGGCGGCGGAATAATCCGTGACCTGCTTGTAAAAACAGTTCCGATGATTCTCAGAAAACAGGTTTATGCGTTGCCTGCAATTATCGGAGGAATCATATATTATTGTATGGATGCATTCGGAATCAATGAAATCATTTCGGTTGTTATAACAATTATTTTCATTGTGACAATCCGTATTCTTGCAGCTGTACTCAGATGGAACTTACCGAAAATAAAGAAAAAAGAGAATAACGAAATAAAAAACACGGTTGTTAAATAACAGCCGTGTTTTTTGTTCTAATTTCAGTTTTCTGCAACCTGTAATTCAGCCTGAACTTTCTGATAATTAGCATTTCGCTTTTCGTTGAGCTCTTCCTGCAGCTTTGCAAGATTCTTTTTATTGAGAGGATAGAAGAGGAACAGAAGGAATATAATGAAATAACCTACTGCCATAACTCTTGTAACCATCTTATACATTCTGTCGCCTACACCGGGGATATAACCTACAACACCTGAATTCTCGGGGTCATATTTTGCATACTTGTAAAGAAGCTGAAGTCCGCCTGAATCTGCAATAGTCTGACCGACTTTTCTTGCAAATGTATAAACGGCATAAATAGCGCTTTCGTTCTTGATACCCGTGACATTTTCCTGATAATCAATAACATCTGTAACAACCGCCCAGTTAAGGATTGAAACGAATGAATAACCTGCACCAACGCCGAAATTGAGAATAAGATAAGGAGCGGGATTTGCCTGAAGAGTTTCATTAGGTCCGATAAAGCACATTACAACGCTTGAAAGTGTTGCAAGCACAAGACCTGCCGTACAGAGTTCTTTCTTACCGAATTTAGCCGCAAGCTTGGGGCAGAAGAGGATAAGAAGAACCATGGGAGCATAAGTTGAGATTGTAAGCCAGATTGAAAGGTTTGAATTGCCGAAATAATTCTTTGTGAGGTACTGATTGAATGAACCGAACTGAAGAAGTCCGCTGATAACAAGACCTGCAACAGTAACCGTAAGGAAAGGACGGCTCTTGAAAAGTGTACCGTATGTAAGCTTAAGATTGACCTTTTTCTTTTCGGGAGAATAAATAACTCTCTCTTTTGTTGTCTTATAACATGTCATATAAGCCGCAATTGAAAGGGCTGAAAGAACACATACAGCAACGAATGTCTTTTCGGGATTGAGCTTTGTTCCGTCATCATAAATGATTGACTGTGCAACAAGAGTAACAGCCGCACCGCCGACACCTGCACCGACAGAACGCATTGTTGAAAGTAAAGTTCTGCCGTTGGGGTCATCCGTGATAGCGGAAGCAAGTGAACCGTAAGGAATGTTCATACCTGTATAAAGCATACCGTAAACGCAGTATGTGATATATGCAAAAGCAAGAAGCATTGCATATGATGAAATATAATTCTGAACATTAAGGAAGCACAATGCCGTTGAAATACCAAGAGGTACGGATACCGTCATAAGATAAGGTCGGAATTTACCGTTCTTTGTCGGTCTTCTTGTATCAACAATAATTCCCCATAACGGGTCGTTGATAGCATCCCACAGTCTGATTACAAGGAACAGAACAGTCAGGTCTGTACTGATTTTTGTTGCATCGGCACCGTGACCGGGAAGAAGACAGTCTGTGTAGAAAACTTTGAGATAGGTTGAAACAAATGTAAGCACAAAAAGATTACCCATGTCACCGAAGAGATAACCTATTGCTTCACCTATGGAAATAGCATTCGGATGTTTTGCGGCATGTGGTGCCTGAGTCTTTGATTTTGCCATTCTCTCACCTTCCGTTTTTATTATAAAAGTATTTTACAGCAAATCATCAATAAAGTCAATGAAATACTTGATATATAATTTATTTTTTGGTAAAATAAAGACAAACAACAATTTATCGCTGAGGCGATAAATTGTTGTAATTGGCAATTAGCAATTATCAATGCGCAATTTCGGAAAAGGCTCCGCCTTTTGAACCATTATAATGGGGTTAAGGGGCAAAGCCCCTTCATCAATTGCGAATTGCGAATTTCCAATTGCGAATTTTTGTCGGGCGCAGCCCGACAAATTCTGATTTAACGAGGTGTTCCTATGTCCGATATGCCAATTTTTGCAATAATGTATGACTTTGACCGTACCTTAAGTCCCCGTGATATGCAGGAATATCAGTTTATTCCGAGCCTCGGTATAACTGCACCTGAATTCTGGAATGAAGCCAACACTTTCGGCGATAAGAATGACATGGATAAAATCCTTTCATACATGTACATAATGATTAAGAAAGCCGCTGAAATGGGAACTCCCCTTACAAGAAAAAGAGTTGTTAACTGCGGAAAGACAATCGAATTTTTCCCCGGTGTAACAGACTGGTTTGAAAGAATGAACCGTTTCGGCATTGAAAACGGCGTAATCGTTGAACATTATGTTCTTTCATCAGGACTTGTTGAAATTATTGAAGGCAGTGAAATCGGCAAACACTTCAAAAAAATCTATGCAAGTGAATTCCTTTATGATGAAAACGATGTAGCTGTATTCCCGAAATCAGCAGTTAACTACACTTCAAAAACACAGTTCATTTACAGAATAAACAAGGGCGTTCTTGATGTTGCAAACGACCGTGACCTGAACAAATCCACACCCGATAATGACAGACGTGTTCGTTTTCAGAACATGCTTTACATAGGTGACGGACTTTCAGATGTCCCCTGCATGAAAATGGTTAAAGCTTACGGAGGTTCATCAATTGCTGTTTACAAAGATGATTCAAACAGACATCTTGTTGAAGACCTTCTTGCTCACGGCAGAGTTGACTTCATGTTTCAGGCCGATTACTCCGAAAACACCAATTTTGATATAACAGTCAAGAACTTAATAAAAAAAGCTGCCATTGAAGACAGCCTTATCACAGAACACAATATCCAGCTTGCAGATGCATCGGATAAACAGTATTCGATTTTCTATTAAAATACAAGAATTCAAGGGAAGGTTCAGTCCTTCCCTTTTTCTTTTAACGCACAAACGCCGCCGTGAAAATCACGACGACGAATGTGAAAATATATTGTTTGTTTGGAAAAACTGCAAATAAATTATTCTTCTTCTGCGTTCTTCTGAGCTTCCTCAATAACCTTCTGGGCTACGTTCATGGGAGCTTCTTCATAACGGCAGAATTCAAAGTCAAAGTAACCTCTGCCGATTGTGATTGAACGGAGAATTGTTGCGAAGTCGCTCATTTCAGCCATGGGAACTTCAGCTTCAAGCATCTGCATCTTGGGTTCTTCTGCGGGGCCCATACCGAGAACACGGCCACGTCTCTTTGTGATATCACCCATGATATCACCGAGGTTATCGTCGGGCATGAATGCCTTGAGAGTTCCGATGGGTTCAAGAATTACGGGCTGAGCATCGGGATTGAGCTTCTTGAATGCAAGAGATGCTGCTGTCTTGAAAGCCATTTCCGAAGAGTCAACGGGATGATATGAACCATCGTAAAGAGTTGCCTTGATACCAACTACGGGGTAACCAGCAACGAGACCTCTTGCAACACTTTCACGAAGACCTTTTTCAACTGCGGGGAAGAAGTTCTTGGGAACTGAGCCGCCGAATACTTCTTCTGCAAATACAAGTTCGTCGCCTTCACAGGGTTCAAATCTGATCCATACATCACCGAACTGACCGTGACCGCCGGACTGCTTCTTGTGTCTGCCCTGTACTTCAACCTTTTTCTTGATTGTTTCCCTGTATGCAACCTTTGCGGGTGTGAGGTCAACTTCAACACCGAACTTTGACTTCAGCTTTGAAATGATGATGTCAAGGTGCTGTTCACCGATACCTGCAAGGATCATTTCCTTTGTTTCTTCATTTGTATAGAAATCGATTGTGGGGTCTTCTGTCATGAGTTTCTTAAGACCTGATGCAACCTTATCTTCTTCACCCTTCTTACGGACCTTGACAGCCATTGAAAGGCAGGGCTTGGGGAAGCTTACGCCTTTAAGCTCAACAACTTCTTTTTCTGAGCAGAGTGTGTCACCTGTACGTACGCCTGAAAGCTTTGTTGCAACACCGATATCACCTGCTGTGATGCATGTTGCTTCTTCCTGCTTGCCGCCCTTGATTGTAAGGAGCTTACCGATTTTGATTGTTTCGCCTGTTCTTGCATTAACTGCACTTCTGTCAGGAGTGAGCTTACCTGAAACAACCTTGAAGAATGACATCTTACCTACGAAGGGGTCAGCAACTGACTTGAAGCAGATTGCTGCAAGATGACCTTCGGGATCACACTTGAAGTCGCCTTCGCCTGTCTTTGCAGCTGCTGAGGGAGCAAAGTTAGCGATTGAATCAAGAAGGAGATCAACAGCTTCTGTTGTGTAACCTGAAAGAGCAAAAATGGGGTAAACAGAACCGTCTGTGATACCTGCTGAAAGACCGTTGTAAATTTCTTCCTGAGTGAATTCTTCACCGCCGAAGAACTTTTCCATGAGCTCGTCGTCTGTTGTAGCAACAGCTTCAAGAAGCTCATTTCTCATTCTTTCAACCTTTTCGCCTTCGGGCATAGCAACTTCTGTCTTCTTGCCGCCGTCGTACTTATAAGCCTTACCTGTTGCGAAATCTATGTAACAGTCAACCTTACCGTCAACGATATGAGGAACAACAACGGGACAACAGGGTGTGCCGTAAACTTCCTTGAGTGAATCAAATGTCTGGAAGAAGTGACCGTTTTCATCGTCACACTTTGAAACTACAAACATAACTGACTTGCCGTGCTTGATAGCTGTCTTGTAAGCCTTTTCCGCACCAACGTCAACACCGCCGCCTGACTGGAGAACGATAAGAGCTGTACCTGCTGCACGCATACCTTCAGCAACACCGCCTGCGAAGTCAAATGAACCGGGTGTGTCAAGAATATTGATTTTAGCGTCAAGCCATTCAATAGGAGCGAGAGCTGTCTGAACTGATGACTTTCTTCTCTTTTCTTCAGGATCAAAGTCCATTACTGTATTTCCGTCAAGCACACGACCGAGTCTGTCTGATGCACCTGCGATGTAAAGCATTGCTTCGGCAAGAGTTGTCTTACCTCTGCCGCCACGTCCTGCTATAACGATATTACGGATTTTGTCTGCACTGTATGTTTTCAATGTATTTGCCTCCCTTATGCCATTTGTCGAAATGTACAAAAATGTCGACATCAGCATAGAATTTTTATTACAACACGGCTATTGTAACATATAAAGAAAAAAAATTCAATAACTTTTTTATCTTTTTAACCAAAAACTGCTGTTTTATATGTAAAAAATTGTTGCAAATTTTTATACAATTTGTTTCATTTCCGATTGATTTATGCTATAATAATGAAAAATCCATATGTACAGGAGAATTATAATGGTAAGAATTGAAATGGAAAACGGCGGCATCATCGATATTGAACTTTATCCCGAAGTTGCTCCCATTACTGTAAAAAACTTTGAAAAACTCGTTTCCGAAGGCTTTTATAACGGAATCATCTTCCACAGAGTAATTGAAGGCTTCATGATTCAGGGCGGCGACCCTCTCGGCATGGGTTACGGTGGCTCAGATGAAAAAATCAAGGGCGAATTCCTCATGAACGGTGTCCCCAACAGTCTTTCACATACAAGAGGCGTTGTTTCAATGGCAAGAGCTCAGGATCCTGACTCAGCATCATCACAGTTCTTCATCTGCCATGCTGATGCAACATTCCTTGACGGTCAGTATGCCGCATTCGGCAAGGTTGTAAACGGCATGGACGTTGTTGATGCAATTGCAGTTGTTGAAACTGACGGCAGAGACAAACCCTATGAAGAACAGAAAATGAAGAAGGTTACGCTTATATAATGAAAAAGTCAGTCTGTAGTTGCAGGCTGATTTTTTTGTTGGCAAACAATAATTTGTAGGGCTGTTGCCCGACAAATTAAATTGGCAATTGGGCACCTCTAAAAACTGCATAAAAGCAAAAAATAATTGATAAAAACAAGCAGAATCAGAGTATCCCCCAACTACGATTAATTTTGTTTGATTTTTATCTACCAAGAAGGCAGAGTTGTGCCTTGGATTATGCTG
>JAZSPR010000101.1:0-21201 GCA_045537555.1 Acutalibacteraceae bacterium
ATTCTCAATGCGCAATGCTCAATTGTGGAAAGGGCTTCGCCCTTTGACCCATTTATATAATTCAAGCCCGAAGGGCTTCCGAAATTGCGAATTGAGCATTTCAAATTGCGAATTTGAAAGACCTCGACAAATTATTGTTTAGTTCTTCGTCTGAGCTTCAACAAGTCTTTCACCGCAATAAATCTCACGGAGTTTCGGCTTTTCGATTTTGCCTGTGGGATTTCTGGGAACATCTGCAAAAATAATCTTCTTGGGTCTCTTGTATCTGGGAAGGTCACCGCAGAATTCGTTGATTTCTTCTTCCGTGCATGTCATATCGGGCTTGATTTCGATAATTGCCGCCGCAATTTCACCGAGACGCTTATCGGGAAGACCGATAACAGCAACGTCCTTGATTTTATCATAAGCTCTGAGATAATCTTCAATCTGAACGGGATAAAGGTTTTCACCGCCGCTGATAATAACATCTTTTTTACGGTCAACGAGGTAAATGAAGCCTTCGTCATCCATTTTTGCCATATCACCGGTAAGAAGCCATCCGTCTGCTGTGAGAACTTCAGCAGATGCTTCGGGATTCTTATAGTAGCACTTCATAACGCCTGCACCTCTGACGGCAAGTTCACCGACTTCGCCGAGTGCCACTTCATTTCTGTGTTCGTCAACAATCTTTGTTTCCCAACCGTAACCTGCAACACCGATTGCACCGACCTTATGAATGTTTTCAACACCGAGATGCACGCATCCGGGTCCGATTGATTCTGAAAGACCGTAGTTTGTGTCGTAATCGTGATTGGGGAATACAGTTTTCCAACGCTTGATAAGGCTGGGAGGAACGGGCTGTGCACCTACATGCATAAGTCTCCACTGAGAGATTCTGTAGTCGTCAAGATTTATTTCGCCTCTGTCGATTGAGTCGAGAATATCCTGAGCCCAAGGCACAAGAAGCCATACTATAGTGGCTTTCTCTTCCGAAACAGCCTGAAGCACCCATTCAGGCTTTACACCTCTGAGAAGAACAGCCTTGCTTCCTGAAAGTAGGCTTCCGAACCAATGCATTTTTGCACCTGTATGATAAAGAGGCGGAATGCAGAGGAAAACATCATCCCTTGTCTGTGAATGGTGATTCTGTTCAGCCTTACATGAGTGAACAAGAGCCGCATGAGTATGTAAAATAGCCTTGGGGAAACCTGTTGTGCCAGATGAGAAATAGATTGCCGCATAATCGTCATCGCTGATTTCAACGGGAGGAACGATTGTTGAGCAGTAGTATGTCATTTCCGCATAGTTGTCAGCATAATCGGGAGTTTCGTCATGTTTGCCCACAAAGAAATAGTCATCAATGTTCATTTCATCCTTGACAGCAGTCACACGCTCTGTGAATTCAGGACCGAAAACGAGCATTCTGACATCTGCAAGGTCCGCACAGTATCTGATTTCATCGGCCGCATAACGGTAGTTCATGGGAACAGCAAGAGCACCTGTTTTGAGAATACCGAAGTAAATCGGGAGCCATTCGAGGCAGTTCATAAGAAGAATTGCAACTTTGTCGCCTTTCTTTATTCCTCTTGTGAAAAGGAAATTCGCAAAACGGTTTGCTTTGACATCAAATTCACGCCATGTCATTTCACGGCGGTATTTTTCAGACTCCGAAGCTTCAATGAGGTTATATTCTCTCCATGTGATGTTTCTTTCGGGCTGATTTGCAGGATTTATCTCAACAAGGCTCACATCGTTGGGATAAAGCCTTGCATTTCTTTCGAGAAATTCTGTAATAGGCATTTAAAAACTCCTTAAATATGTATTATTTTTCTTCCAGAGTTTCCTTGACGGAAACGAGAACTTTTTTATCGTAACAAACAAATTTTTCTTCAACGTCTTCTTTTTTCATCTTGGGTGTAAAGAGGCTTACAACGGGAACAATAACAAGTCCGCCGACCATTGCAACAACACCGCTTCTGATTGATGATGCAAAGAGGTATGAAAGCACGGGTGTTGTGAATTCAATCACACCGAACGATACAAGAAGCTGTATAATTGTGACAATTATACCGAATGCGTAACATGACCATACCGATGCTTTTGTTGTGCCTTTCCAGTAAAGACTGTAAAGGAAGGGGGCAAGGAAAGCACCTGCAAGAGCACCCCATGATACGCCCATCATCTGTGCGATGAATGTAAAGCCGAACATATCCTTTACAATTGCAATCACCGCAGAAACGATAACAAAGAATGCTATAAAAATTCTCATAACAAGAATTTTTTTCTTTTCAGACATCTTTTCTTTTCTATTAATAACGTCAAGTGTAAGAGTTGAGCTTGATGTAAGAACAAGAGAAGAAAGTGTTGACATTGAAGCGGCAAGGACAAGTACAATAACAACCGCAATAACGATGTCACCCCAAGGGAACTGTGTAAGTGTGCCGAGCATTGAAGGAACAATCATATCAAAACTGACAGCACCTGATTCGGAAACTATACCGGGAAGACCGCCGTAAAGTCTTGCAAAACCGCCGAGGAAGTAACAACCTCCTGCAACAACTACTGCAAAAGCAGTTGAAATAATCGTACCCTTTTTAATTGAATCTTCACTTTTTATAGCATAGAATTTACCGACCATCTGAGGAAGCCCCCATGTGCCGAGAGATGTAAGGATAACAACAAACAGAAGTGAAAGCGGATCTGCACCGAAAAACGAAGTGAATGAACCCTGCATTTCAGTTGCAGTATTTTCAACCTGTGAAAGTGCTGTAACAGCCTCCACAAAACCGCCGTTTGATTTGAGAACAGCTGCAATAACAGCAACAATACCAATAAACATTATGATACCTTGAACGAAGTCGTTTATTGCAGTTGCCATGTATCCGCCGAAAACAACGTATGCACATGTCAGCAAAGCCATTACTATTATACACACATAATACGGAATGTCAAATGCCATATTAAAAAGACTTGAAAGTCCGTTGTAAAGCGATGCTGTATAGGGAATAAGGAAAATAAATACAATCACCGATGCGGCAATTTTAAGTGACTCGGAATTAAAACGTTTTCCGAAAAAATCAGGCATTGTTCTTGAATCAATATGCTGTGTCATAACTCTTGTTCTTCTGCCGAGAACAATCCACGCAAGAAGTGAGCCGATAAAAGCATTGCCGAGGCCGATCCATGTGGATGCAAGACCGAAATTCCAGCCGAACTGTCCTGCATATCCTATAAAAATTACTGCGGAAAAATATGATGTACCGAAAGCAAAAGCCGTAAGCCAGGGACCGACACTTCTGCCGCCGAGAACAAATCCGTTAACGTCTGTGGCATTCTTACGGCAATATATGCCGATACCTATCATACTTGCAAAAAATACAACAAGCAGAATAATTTTAATTGCCATAAATACCATTCCTTTACTGGTTTAATATATCATTACTTTAAAGCAATGAAGAAATTTAACAGTATTATACATAATAATATATGCTTTGTCAATAGCAAAATCGAAAAATAATTAAGAAAACGGAATTTCCTATAAAGTAAAAAATACGCAGATACGACATAAAACCGAACCTACGTATTTTATACAATTTTAATGTGCTTTGTCAAGAGAAAAACAATAATTTATCGGGCTGAGCCCGACAAAAATTCGCAATTGAAAATTCGCAATTCGCAATTGATGAAGGGGCTTTGCCCCTTACCCCATTATAATGGTTCAAAAGGCGGAGCCTTTTCCGAAATTGCGCATTGATAATTGCTAATTGCCAATTACAATAATTTATCGGGCAACAGCCCGATAAATTATTGTTTACTTCATTTCCTCAGCAAGATTATCGAGCATAGCTACAGTTTCATCATTAACTGCAGATTTTATTGTTACAATAGTTTGAGCAAGTTCGATATTCTTGAAATCTGAAAGTTTTTTCTTCATCACATTTGCCGCTGTTGGAGCCCATGTGCCGTTTTCAACAAGACCTATCTTTCTGTTCTTATATCCCCTCTCGTGGAGTTCATTGATAAATATTCTCATAAAGGGGAAAACATCCGAATTATATGTTGTTGTTGCAAGTATCAGTTTGCCGTAACGGAATGCATCTTCAACAGCCTCAGCCATATCGCATCTTGCAAGGTCATTGAGAACAACCTTTGCACAGCCCTTTTCAAGAAGCTTTTCTTTAAGGATTTCAGCCGCTTTTCTTGTGTTGCCGTAAACCGAAGTGTAAGCAATTACTGTACCCTCAGATTCTACGCCGTAGGTTGTCCATGTGTTGTAAAGTCCGATGTAGTAACTGAGATTTTCGCTGAGCACAGGACCGTGAAGAGGACAGATGATTGCAATATCAAGTCCTGCGGCTTTGTCAAGAAGCTTCTTAGCCTGAACACCGTATTTACCTACGATACCGAAATAATATCTTCTTGCTTCGCATGCCCAGTCTTCGTCGGTATCCCACGCACCGAATTTGCCGAATGCATCGGCAGAGAAAAGGACTTTGTCTGTCTTATCGTAAGTAACCATAACCTCGGGCCAATGAACCATGGGGGCAGTTACGAATGTGAGAGAATGATTACCGAGGTTGAGAGTGTCGCCCTCATCAACAATCATTCTTCTGGCTTCGTACTCCGTGCCGAAAAACTGATTTATCATAACGAATGACTTTGCTGTTGAAACAATAACAGCATCAGGATATGTTTTCATAAAAATATCAATGCTTGCACTGTGATCAGGCTCCATATGCTGAACGATGAGATAATCGGGTTTTCTTTCACCGAGAGCATTTTCAATATTACTGAGCCATTCAAGTCCGAATGAAGCATCAACGGTATCCATAATTGCAATCTTTTCATCAATTATTGCATAGGAGTTGTATGCCATACCGTTGGGAACAATATACTGTCCCTCAAAAAGGTCAATATTACGGTCATTGACACCGATATATTTTATATCATTTGTAACAATCATATTTTTCTCCTTTATTATGCCTTGTGCAAAATATTATCCCCGATTTCTCAGGGATAATGTGTTAAATAAAATTAATCAAAAACGTAAACTCTTGTTTCATAAGGTCTTGTTGTGAAACCGTTTGCAGAAACAGGATTTGTGTCATAGTTACAGAGAATTGCCTTACCCTTTGAAAGGTCATAACCTGCGGGAGCCTTGAAATCAGCAGCCTTATCCGAATATGAGCAGATTACAAGCATCTTCTTGCCTTCATATGTTCTTTCGTAAACATAGAGCTCCTTGCTTGACTTACAGTATTCCTTATATTTACCGTAAACAGCAATAGGATTCTCCTTACGGAACTTGATAAGTGCTTTATAGTGATTATAAACTGAGTTGGGGTCTGCAATTTCAGCCTTTGCGTTGATACCGTCTTTGTAAGAGGGGTTAACGGGCATCCAGGGAGTGCCTGTTGTGAAGCCTGCATTTTCTGTATCATCCCACTGAACGGGAGTTCTTGCGTTGCCTCGGCTTGAAGTCTTGAGTCTTTCCTGAACCTTTGCATCAGAGAAACCGAGGAGTTTAAGTGTCTTTGCATTGTTAACTGCAAAAATATCCTGATAATCTTCAACATTGGGAAGGTCAATATTTATCATACCGAGCTCCTGCCCCTGATATACAAAGGGAGTACCGCACTGAAGCATATATGAGTTAGCAATTGACTTTGCACTTTCTTCTCTGTATTCAACGCTGCCGTAACGGTTGATAATACGGGGATGGTCATGATTTTCCATGTAAAGTGCATTCCATGCCTTACCGTCAAGAGCTTCCTGCCAGTTAGTGAAAACTTTCTTGAGCTGTTTGAGGCTGAAAGGCTTGTTGAGACAATCCATGAAGATACAGTCAGCTTCCATGTGCTGGAAGTGGAACATCATGTCAAGTTCCTGACCGGGCTTTTCTTCGATGTATTTAAGAGCATTCTTGGGTGTCATAAGAGGCGCTTCACCGACTACGAAGCAGTCATAATCATCAAGAACTTCTCTGAATTCTTTAAGGAATTCGTGAATACGGGGGCCGTCCTTGTAATGCTCCATGCCGCATGCCTGAGGAATGGGGAAACCGTTGGGAAGACCGTCTCTCTTTGATGTGAATGTGATAACGTCTTCACGGAAGCCGTCAACACCCATATCGAGCCAGTATTTCATAATTTCCTTTACTTCCTTACGGACTTCGGGATTTTCCATTTTAAGGTCAGGCTGTTTCTTTGAGAAAAGGTGAAGATAATACTGATTATTGTCCTTATTGTATTCCCAAGCCTTGCCTTCAAAGAGTGATGACCAGTTATTGGGGTTTTTATTGCCCTTACCGTCACGCCAATGATAATAGTCGTGATACTTGCTGTTCTTATCAATACCCTTTATAAACCATTCATGTTCGTCTGATGTATGGTTTACAACAAGGTCCATAATAACCTTTATTCCGCGCTTGTGAGCTTCGTCAAGAACCTTTTTAAAGAGCTCATTGTCACCGTAATCGGGAGAAATATTTCTGTAATCTGAAATATCATAACCCATATCTGCATTCGGTGAGCAGTAAAGAGGTGAGAACCAGATACAGTTGATGCCGAGGTCCTGAAGATAATCAAGCTTTGAGAGAACACCCTCAAGGTCGCCTATACCGTCGCCGTTGCCGTCACAGAATGAACGGGGCCATATCTGATAACATACCGCGTCTTTATACCATTGTGTCTTTTTCATTGGAAAAACCCCTCTCGGTTAAGTTGTTATTTTTATTTCCTTTATTATAACAGACAGATAAAAATAAAACAATAGAATTGAAAAAATTTATCTTTCATTCAGCATTTTTATACAAAAATCACATCGTCCTTTTACATCTGCAGACGAAAAGTATTTATTCTCAATCGGAATCCATTCATTAAAGAAACGTTCAGCCTTTTCGGGAGTGTTTCTCTTCAATATGCGTTTCTTCTGCAGTTCAGGAGTTATATCAAGAAAAACTGAAAAGTCATAATACCCCGAAAATGCGGGATGCATTGAATACACCCCTTCAATAACCGTTAATTTCTGCGGTTTTATTTCAACAGGTTCAAGAAGTTTCATCTGAGAGCAATCAAATCTTCTGTAATTTACGGTTTCACCTTTTTTCAAAGGAACAAGCACTTCCGGGAGAAAACGTTCACGGTCAATATTTCCGCCCGTTTCGGCATATCGTTCGGGAGTTCTCTGCTCAGGTCTTAAAAAGAAATCATCCATATGAAATACGGTGCAATCATATTTCCCCCTGAGCATTTCAGCAAGTGTTGTTTTTCCCGATGCACTCGGGCCCTCAATAACAAGTGTCACAGCTCCTTTTTCAAGCCTTTTTTCAATCTCCGAAAAAAGAATCTGCATTTCATTTATATTATTCATCTTAAAGTCTCTCTTTTTATAAGTTTCGGATTATCAATTATCATTACAAGCACGGGGATAAGAACAATCTGAAGAATTATACCGGGAACTGCATTCATAAATGCCCCTGTAATAAAAGCTGTCAGAGTAAATGCATCTCCGCTGATGCCCATACACACAAACATAGCCAATCCCCATACAACTCTGCCGATTATCATTGCCACAAGCAAAGATACGTAAATAAAAGGCTTTTTGCGGGGTAATTTTTTGTACATCAGACCTGTCATCAAACCGTATACAGCAAGTTCAAATGCCATACAAATTCCCACAGGGAAAATAACCGGCATGCCGAGAGTCATCGAACGGAACAACGGTGCAATAAAACCGACAACAAGTCCCCACTGCCAACCGCAGATAAATCCGCAAAGAAGAACGGGCAGATGCATAGGACACAACATGGAACCGATTTCCGGAATCTGCCCTGTAAGAAACGGTAATACATAGGCAAGAGCCAGAAATAACGCTGAAAGTATCATTCTGAATAAATTATTATTCTTCATAAATGTTTTCTCTTTTCACTTAATTTCAAAATGATTATACACATTTATTTCTCTTTATTCAATATAATATTGAAAATATAACAGGACTTGCAAAAAAAACTTTAATTATTCATAAGATTGACAGAGGTGAATATATGGATTTTACTGTAATAGCTGAATTTTTCAGAAACATTATTTTCTTCGCACTGCATCTGGGCAGTCCGAATTTATTTCCCAAGCCTTTACCGAAAAAAGAAGAAAAAGAACTGATTGAAAGAATGCTCCTCGGTGACGAACAGGCTAAAAACAAGCTGATTGAACACAATCTGAGGCTTATTGTTCATATCATCAAAAAGTATTACTCAAATTACAGCGATCAGGATGACTTGATTTCTATCGGAACAATCGGACTTATAAAAGGAATAAACAGCTTCAGACCTGATAAATCCGTCCGTCTTGCCACATACTGTTCAAAGTGCATCGAAAACGAAATTCTCATGTATTTCCGTTCTGTTAAAAAACGTTCTCTTGACATATCAATGAATGACCCGATTGATACCGATTGCGAAGGTAATCCGCTTACATTGGCAGATATCATTTACACAGAAGATACAATCGTTGATGACATTCACGATAAATCAAATACAATCAGACTCAGAAAACTTATCAATGAAATTGAAAATGAGAGAGAGAAAACAATAATTATCCTCAGGTACGGTTTAAATAACAAAGAACCGATGACACAGCAGGAGGTTGCAGACCTTCTCGGAATTTCAAGAAGCTACGTTTCTCGGATTGAAACGAAAGTTCTCGCTATGCTCAGAAAGAAACTTGAAGAATAAAAAAGAAACTGCAGTTTCCGTTCAGGAAATGCAGTTTTTTAATGTTATCAATGCGTCTTCAAAATTTCCTTTGACAATTGTCGCAGATTCGGAAATCATAAGATTAAGAGGGAGTCCGAAATCTTCAACATTTCTCCCCTTTTCATCTTCCCTGCCGTATTTTTCAACGAGAGATGAAGTATCATCCATATAAACAATTATGATTTTGTTTTTTGCGGCGGCGTAACCTATTTCAAAGGCTGTGCCTACGTCCATTTCACCTCTGAACTCATTGCCGTTTGCAATAACAGCATCAGATTCATTTATAAGAGCAATATTCGCCCCGCAGATTTCCTTTGAAGAGGAACATTCATTATCAAGAGGAAAAAGTCCCGTGTGCCCGTATTTTTCGCAAAGTGCCTTATACTTTCTGCCGATTTCAACGGCATTCTTTTCAAAAACATCGGGACCTGCTATATATATTTTCATAATTATCTCCCTTAATAGAAAGTTGCAACAGTTTCTTCGGGGGGATTTGTTTTTGCAACGTCAATTGCAGTAAGAACGGGGCCTTTTCTGCCGTAAAGCTTATTGAATTTTATATCAATCTGAGCAGTAAGCCACACCCAGTCGGCATTATTAAGCATATGACTGCCGTCCCATTTAACAAGCATACCACAGTATGTTATATCATCGGCACAGCATGTCATAATGTGTCTGCCGCACACAAATGTATTCTCGGGGAATTTCGGATTGACGGCACAGATGCCTTTGAATTTCACTTTTTTCCCGTTATAAGCTTTCATATTTTCCATTATATCACGGTAAAGAAGCGCAAAATCGCGGTCTTCAACTTCGATGATATCGGCATCAATGTCAAAAGGCAACGGGTCTTCAATATCATCAAATTCGCTTGTGCCGTCTTCGTAATCATAAACGATATCACAACGCCTTGATACGCCTCTTACAATCTGATGATACGGCATTTTGTCAGCACCCTTTTTGAAGCGGTTGAATGCAACAAGCTCGCATGCATTGAGTTTATCAAAAACAAGTGAACGCATATTTGCATTATATGACATAAATGTTGTCGCATCAACGAGGCATATAAGCTGATAAACAACCCAATTTTCGGGCATTGTTTCCATAAGGTCGGTTATCATCCACATACCGTTATATTCAACAATTACACGGTCTGCATGAATTTTTTCAGCCCATGCATTAAGGTTTTCGGTTGTCAGCTCATCCTTTTCATCAATCACTCTTATGTGGACATTCTGACCGTAGAATGTTGAGGGGTCATATTCCTCCTCACCTTCTTCACAGACGAGAAGAAGAGTCTTTTCACCTGTATTGAAACGGCTGTCTTCAAGAGTTTCCTGAATAAATTTTGTTTTTCCGCTTTCAAGAAAGCCTGTAAAGACATAAACGGGTATTTCTTTTCTTTTCATCATTTACACCCCGAATAATTCTTTCAATGCAGCTTCATTGATTTTTGAACCGATGACACATAATCTGCCTGTTATGGATGCTGCTCCGTAACGGACATTTGATTCACCGGGAACATAATCGAAATAAATCCATTTTCCGTCAGTTGACGGAACAATACCCTTTGCACGAAGAATCATACCGTATTTGTGCATATCTTCAAATGCCTCAAGGCATTCGTTTATTTCAGCTTCTGTGAATTTCTTTGCTGTTTCAACGCCCCAGCTTGTGAAAACTTCATCAGCATGATGATGGTGATGATCATGGTCATGGCATCCGCAGTTGCAATGTTCATCATGGTCGTGATGGTGTTCATGGTGGTGCTCGTGGTCATGGTGATGTTCATGCTCGTGGTCATGACAACCGCAGTCACAATCTTCGTCGTGTTCGTGATGATGTTCGTGTTCATGATGATGCTCATGTTCGTGTTCATGACAACCGCAATTGCAATGTTCATCATGGTCGTGATGATTGTGATGATGTTCATGTTCTTCAAGCAATTCATGAAGTTCATGGGAAAGGGTGTCCTTTCTTGACACGGCATCTGCAATCTGCTTACCGTCAAGCTCATCCCAGGGAGTTGTTATAATAACTGCATTTTCATTATGCTGTCTTAAAAGTTCGAGACAGGTTGCGAGTTTTGTTTCGCTTATATCACCCGTACGGCTGAGGACAATTGTTCCTGCGTGTTCAATCTGGTCGTTGAAGAACTCACCGAAGTTCTTCATATACATCTTACATTTGCCTGCATCGACAACAGCTGTGAAACCGTCAAGTTCGATTTCTTCTGATTCAATATTCATAACAGCTCTGATAACATCGCTGAGTTTACCTACACCCGAAGGTTCGATAAGAATTCTGTCGGGAGCAAAATCATTGAGAACCTTTTCAAGTGCTTTGCCGAAGTCACCCACAAGTGAACAGCAGATGCAACCTGAATTCATTTCCGTGATTTCAACACCTGCATCCTGAAGAAAACCGCCGTCAATACCGATTTCACCGAACTCATTTTCAATAAGGACAAGCTTTTCACCTGCATATGCTTCTTTTATGAGTTTTTTTATAAGAGTTGTTTTTCCTGCACCGAGGAAACCTGAAAAAATATCAATCTTGGTCATTTTTTTCGCCTTCCTTTTTATCATAAATTATATTATATCACTATTTAATTAAGATTAAGCCCTTTATCTTTAAGTGTCTTTCTGATGCCGAGAGTTTTACGTTTCTGCGTAAATACATACTGTGCCGTAAATGCAGGCCCCTTGGAAAGGGCTGTTTCGCGAAGAACACGCATATCAAGAGGCTCTCCGCTTCTCACTTCAAAGCATTTTCCTGTTTTAGCCTGTTTTCTTGCATTTGTATGAAAGTTCTTATCGGGAAGAACTGTGATATTCTCCATTTTTCTGAATTCATCAGGGAATGCCGGAGAGTTGAAACGGCTTTCGGTTATCATCACTTCAAAGAACGGATATGTCTGAGCATAAAGCGAACGAAGAAACGGGAGATATTCTTCATCTTTTGTCAGGTCAAAGAAAATTGCGAACTCAGGCTCATTTGCCGCCTCTTTTTTATCAATATATATATAAGGAAGACGGATATCGGGATTATTTTCCTGAAGCTTTTTGAATTTTTCGGGACGGATAAGCTGTGCATACTTTTCAAACTCTTCTTTCATAAGAAGAAGTGACTGCTCATCCATATACCAATACTTGCGGTAGAAATTATCAAGATAGAACTGATAGATATAACAAATCAATTCCTGAATATATGCTTCATCACCGTCAAAAGTACCTGTCCGGTCAATTATTGCCGCTTTACCCATTTCATAAATCTCAGAAATTACATATGATGCCGATTTTATGTTTTCATATGAGGGTAATTCAAACTGTGAAAAACCGTCTTCGATGTGTTTTACCGTCTTTTCAAGAATAAAATCGGGACAGCCGCAGATTTTTGCATCCTTCATAACAATCTGCATAAACAGCAGCCATTCACCGTAAGCGGAAAGATCAAGGAATCTGAAATCATAAAGGTCAAAGTATTTCTTTTTGATTGCCTTTGCACCGAGTTCACGGTTTTTGAAAAGCCATGTCTCCATGTTTTCAACAACGGGCATTGTTGCGATAATATCGAGTGCTTTATCATATTCATATTCTATATCGCCGTTGCGCCAGCATCTTCCTGTTACGACATCGGCATCCAACTCATCACTGCATGCAAAAATTGCTTCAATTGTGCCGTCGGTAAGAAGGTCACCGCAGTCAAGGAAAAGAATATATTCACACTTAGCCTTTTCTATACCTGCATTTCTTGCCGCATAAACACCTTTGTGCTCCTGATAAACATAAAAGAAGTCGTTGTATTCATCGCAGTATTTCTTGCAGATATCAGCCGTACCGTCTGTTGAGCCGTCATCAACAATGATAACTTCAAAATTTTCAACAGTCTGAGTGACCATGCTTTCCAGCGTTTTTTCTATATATTTTTCACCGTTATAAACGGGAATGATAACTGATAAACGGTTCATTTCTTTTCCTCTTTGCATTTTATTATATTCTCTGCTCTTTCCATATCTTCGGGATACGTGAGCTTGATGTTATTTCTGTCACCATTGACAAGAAAAACCCTCTCCCCTGCCGAAAGAAAAACAGAACAGGAATCGGTGAATTTTTCCATTTCTTCATCGTTCAGCTTTTCATAAAGTGACAGCAGTTTCTTCACGCTGAAACTCTGGGGAGTCTGTGCGTGAAAAATCTCACTTCTTACAGGCACACTCTCAATGAATTTACCGTCAGAACTTCTGAGAATTGTGTCAACTGCAGAGACAACCGTATTACAGGCACCGTATTCCCTTGCCGCAGAGATATTTTCATCAATAATCCTCTTATCAATAAAAGGTCTTACCGCATCATGAGTGAGAATAACATCATCGTCATTTATTTCACCGATACTGCGGAGAACATTCAGAAGTGTCTCATTTCTGTTTTTTCCGCCTGCAACAATGCTTATTCCGACATCACCGATATATTGAGCAATAAGCTCCTTGGTGTAATCAAAAAAATCGGAAGACACGGCAACAAAAATCTTATCGACACTGCCCGAAGTAAGAAAAGCATCAATACTTCTTATTATTATCGGTCTGTCTGCAACAGAGAGAAACTGTTTCGGCATATTACCGCCCATACGCAAACCGCTTCCGCCTGCAAGCACCGCCGCATATACCATAAAAACACCTCCGATGAAACAATAAAGTTATTTTAACATATTACATCCGATTAATCAAGACAAAAAAACATCCCGAAAAATCGGGATGCAAATTCATTATTTATCAAGACTTCTCATTGTGGGGAAGAGAAGAACGTCTCTGATAGCAGCAGAATCAGTAAGGAGCATACACATTCTGTCGATACCGAAGCCGATACCGCCTGTGGGTGCCATACCGTATTCAAGAGCTGTCATAAAGTCTTCATCTGTTGTATTTGCTTCGTCATCACCTGCAGCAAGCTGTGCTTCCTGAGCCTTGAATCTCTCTCTCTGGTCGATGGGATCATTAAGCTCTGAATAAGCATTTGCCATTTCCCAGCCGTTCATGAAAAACTCGAAACGCTCAACATAATCGGGATTTTCGGGCTTTCTCTTTGTAAGAGGAGAAATCTCAACGGGATGATCCATAAGGAATGTGGGCTGAATGAGATGATGCTCAACAAATTCTTCAAAGAAGAGGTTGAGGATATCGCCCTTTGTATGTCTGTCTTCAAATTCAACGTGCTTTTCTTTTGCAAGAGCCTTTGCTTCTTCATCTGTCTTGATTTCATTGAAATCAACACCTGCATACTTCTTGACTGCATCAAGCATAGTGATTCTTTCAAAGGGCTTGCCGAGATCCATTTCAACACCGTTGTATACGATCTTTGTTGTGCCGAGAACAGCCTGAGCAACATGACGGTAAAGATTTTCGGTAAGATCCATCATACCGTGGTAATCTGTATATGCCTGATAGAGTTCCATAAGAGTGAACTCGGGGTTATGTCTTGTGTCAAGACCTTCATTACGGAAAACTCTGCCGATTTCGTATACTCTTTCCATACCGCCTACGATAAGTCGCTTGAGATAGAGTTCAAGTGAAATTCTGAGCTTAAGGTCTTCATCAAGAGCATTGAAATGTGTTTCAAATGGTCTTGCAGCCGCACCGCCCGCATTTGAAACGAGCATGGGAGTTTCAACTTCGATAAATCCCTGAGAATCAAGATATCTTCTGATTTCTCTGATGATAAGTGAACGTTTGATGAATGTATCCTTTACTTCCGGATTCATTATAAGGTCAAGATAACGCTGACGGTATCTTGTTTCTGTATTTGTAAGTCCGTGGTACTTCTCGGGAAGAGGAAGAAGTGACTTTGTAAGGAGCTTTACTGACTTTGCATGAACTGAAATCTCGCCTGTCTTTGTTTTGAAAACAAAACCTTTGACTTCAACAATATCACCGATGTCATATTTCTTGAAATCAGCATACTCTTCTTCGCCTATGTCATCACGTCTGACATAGACCTGCATTTTGCCTTCGCGGTCGTGAATATTCATAAAGCTTGCCTTACCCATGGGGCGCTTTGTCATGATTCTGCCGCAGATGGCAACATCCTGATTTTCAAGTTCATCATATTTTTCAATGATCTCTGTGCTGTGATAATCCTGCTCGGCAAGAGTTACCTGAAACGGGTCTTTACCTGCTTCCTGAAGTGCTTTAAGCTTATCAACACGGATCTGTCTGAGTTCGTTGACACTCTGTTCAGGTGCTTCATTTTCAGCAGCCTGATTCTTAATTTCGTCTGCCATTTTTATGCTCCTTAAATTTATACTGAATTACTTTGAAATTTCTCTGATTTCAAGAGTGATAACTCCGCCGGGAGTTTCAACATCAACCACATCGCCGACTCTGTGACCGAGAAGACCTTTGCCGATGGGTGATTCATCAGAAAGCTTGTTTTCAAGAGGATCTGCCTGAGGAAAACCTACGATCTGATATTTTACTTCTTCATTGAATTCCTTATCAAACACCTTTACGAAAGAACCGATGTGAACCGTGTCTGTTCCGAGTGCTGATTCGTCAATAATTTTTACGTGCTGAAGTGTATATTCAAGTTCGGCAATGCTTGCTTCAAGCTTTGCCTGTTCTGATTTTGCTTCATCATATTCGCTGTTTTCGGAAAGGTCACCGAATGACTTTGCCTCTTTGATTTTTTCTGCGACTTCATGTCTTCTTGTTGTACGCATTTCAACAAGTTTCTCTTTTAATTCGTCAACAGCCGCTTGGGTTAAAAGAAATTCGTCTGCCATTTTATTTCATCCTTTCAGATACTTATATCTTTACATTACAAAATATTATAACCAAAATATACTTGCATGTCAAGTTATACATAAAAAATAATGCTTTTACGTCTGTCACAACATGAAGAAATTTCGTTTTTCATATCTTCAATAAGCTTCGATACGATGATTGTCTCTCCGTTTCTGAAAAAAGCCGAACAATAAGCCCGTGATAACCGTTTTTCAAAATTGAATTCATTCACCGCCGCAAGAAAAACATTCTCATTTATATAAGACGGACAAAGTGTCTTTATATCATCAAACCCTTCCGTTTCTGCAGGAAAAATACCTCTGCGAGCCGAAAACAGAATTCCCTTACCCCTGTAATCAAACGTATTATCGGTATCAATTATGATTGAATGACTCTCAGCATCCTTTATGCTGTCAGTTATAACAACACCGGCACCGATATCATCATAAACCGACTGCACCTGAGAAAAATAACGGTACTCATTTTTTGTTATCACAACCGTTTCGGCAGAATACCTTGCAATAAGAGGCAGAAGAAATGCATAGTTTCCTTTATTATCATTTATGTAGCACTTCGTCCTGAGTCCCGACAGATAAAGCTCCTTTATAATAATTGAAAGTGTGTTGAAAATGAGAATATTAAAGAACTTTTCACCCGTAAACTTTTTTATTGCACAGTCATCACCGAAACTGATATTCTCACCGGCAAGAACACGTAATGAATGCTTACCTATAAAAGCCGCCACTTCATCCCAGTCAACACCGTTTGCAGAATCATTCACATCAACTATATAAAAACGTTCACCGCCCTTTGTTCTGAATTCCGAAACTTTACGGACAGCCTTTCCTTTCTTTGTTTTCTTTTTTCCCGAACTTACAATATTTAATATTACAAACATTTTTATCCCCCTCGGACATTCTGTCTGTAATATATATTGAAGCACAAAGCCTTTTATCACAAAAATGAGGATGTAAAAAACTTTCGTTTTTTTACATCCCCCAATATCCATATTATTTATTCACAGATTCTAAGAATAACTGCTGAATTACCGTCAACAGTAACTGAAAAATCATTTGCCGAATATTTACTTTCTTCATCAATCCAGAGATTGACTGTTGAATATTCATTACTTTCAATATACCCCTCGGGCATAGTGAAGCTCATTTCATCGTCTGTAAGATTGAAGAAAGCAACAACCTTATTGCCGTCTTTATCGTTACATACCCATACAGCCTTATCCTTTTCGGAAACAAGAGGTCTGCCGCCTGATGAGAACTGATTGATTTCAATAATGTTCTTATTTGTAAGAAGTGAAAGAGTGAATTCATCGTTATCGGGCATATGTCCGCCGAACATAAGGGGTGAACGGAAAATTGCCCATAAAGTCATGACCGTAATCTGGTCTTCCTTTGTAAAACGTGTATAGCTGTCTTCCTCAACATCCCCTACTCTGAGATGACCGAAAGGAAGCATATCGTAATCGGGCCAGCATCCTTCTGATGTGAATTTATACCACATTTCGCATTTACGGAACATTTCGTGGATTTTTTCTCTGATATCCCAGAAGTCACCTGTCAGACGCCACATATTTGCATTGACCGAAAGATGATGTGCATGCTCAATCATAGCAGGTCCGGGAGAAAGGCTCAGAACCATAGGTCTGCCGCATTTATCCATAGCTTTTCTTATCATTTCAATCTCTTTTGCACCCGAATAGAGGTCGTTGGGATGTCCCTCTGTGATACAGATATCGTCAACCTTTATAAAGTCAACCCCCCAAGATGCATAGAGTTCAAATATTGAATCGTAATATTCCTGAGCGCCCTTCACACCGTCTTTGATGCCGTACATATCGGTATTCCATGAGCATACTGAAAACTGCTTTGCAATATCTCTTGCAGTAACACCGTCGCACTTAATTGGGGTGTTCCTGTGAACTGCCTGACGGGGAATGCCTCGCATGATATGTATACCGAACTTGAGCCCCATCGCGTGGATTTTTTCAGCAATCACGGAAAAACCTTTTCCGTCTGCCGCTGAGGGAAATCTTTCGGGAGCAGGAATGAGTCTTGAATATTCATCCATATAAAGCTCTGTGAAATTATTGTAATGGCAGGAATGTGCATTCGGTTCACTCCACTGAATATCGCATACAACATATTCCCAGCCGAATTCTTTAAGGTTGTCACGCATATATTCTGCGTTTGCCATAAGCTGTTCTTCATTTACACCCGCACCGAAACAGTCCCAGCTGTTCCAGCCCATAGGCGGTGTTTTTGCAACGTCATTTTTGTTATACATTACAGGTACCTCCGTTGTTTGATTGATTTAATTATAGCATTATTTTCCGTTTTGTCCACATTAAAATTAAAAATATCCGTTATTTTTAATTTTGCACTTGTTAATCTGCTTTCTATATGATAAAATAATTATAAATATACTAAAAATGGGTGCGTATGATGAAAAAAATCTTTTCCATTATTATTGCAATTATAATATTATTCTCATTTTCTGCTGTTGCAAATGCAGAAAACAGTTTTAATTACCTTACAGAGGCATATAAAACACCTAACGGAAAAACAATGATAGTTTCCGATAGAGGCGATATCACAACAGCTCCCGAAAATTCACTTATGGCGATTCACAATGCCGAAAAAGCAGGAGCTGACATAATAAAAATCGACGTAAGAACAACCGCTGACGGTGTGCTTATCCTTATGGCAGACGAAACAGTAGGAAGAACATGCAACGGTTACGGTGAAAATACCGTTGTTTCGGAAATGACTTATGACGAAATCAAAAAGCTTAATCTTCTCGGCGGTAAGGGCGGTTACGGAGCAAAGAACACAACGCTTACAGTCCCCACACTTGAAGAAGTTTTTGAAGACAGAAAGCTGTATTATCTCTCTTCTTCATCAATCGAAACAAAGCAGAAAGCACTCCTTATGCTTGACTTTGACTGGTCAATAAGAGATAAAATCAGCAACATCGTTATTGAAAACAACATGGGACATGAAGTCATTTTTTATATTGACGATGCCAAGCCCGATGAAATCGCCGCATGGAAAGAAACACTACCCTTTGAACCGATGATTATGACTTATTTCAAAGGCAATGTCATTTTTGCCGCAACGGCAAATGTAAAGAATGATTCTGAAATTGCTGACGGCATCCACCTTGCAACAAAGAATCCCTATGGTGTTATTTTCGGCAAAACGGTTCAGAATACGGCAAAAGAATCGGGCATCAGAACAATGGCTTCCGCCTCAAGACCCGAAATCTGCGGCACTCAGATTCAGGACACCGAAATCTGGTGGGATTACCTTATTACTCAGGGCTTCAATGTCATAATGACCGACCACGTAAAAGAGCTCCGGGCATATCTTGATGACTGCAGTGCTAAAGAAAAAGTTCTGGAAGACTTTTTTTATGACGAAATAAAAGGTTACTCATTGCCTGACTTCAATTCGGACAAGTTCCTTGATTACAAACGTGCATTCAATAATGCTTATGACTATACGCTGGATGTGCTGAATGATAACAGCAGTTCGCGAAGCGATATTTTAACGGCTGAATACGAACTGAAAAAAGCATACAGCGATATTTACGCAAATTATCATGAATTAGAAGAAGGTACGGCAGGTATGACCGTCAATCCGGTAACAATTCTGCTTTCGGCATTTGCAATTGCAATTGTGACTGTTGCGGAAATTTATGTTTACAAAAAGAAAAAGAAGTAAGGAGATTTTCTATGGAAAAAACATTATTTCTTGCTCTGACGATCGGAGCATGTATCATCGAAACAATCTTCACTCCGTTTTTCCTTCACTATCAGCGACCGGGAATATGCCTTAAATCATTCATCTGCAAAATGATTTGTGCAAGCATGTTCCTTACGGTAGGCATTCTTGCCTATGTATACACAGGCAACACATCCGAATTTGCAAAATTTCTTCTTATCGGTCTTGCATCATCATGGTTCGGTGACATGTTCCTTCATATGAAGCAAGGCAGTAAAGTTACTTTCGGTATCGGTATGGCATTCTTTGCGGCGGCTCATGTGCTTTATCTTATCGCATATTCAAAAGCCACAAATCTTTATTTCCCCGAAAGAAATTTCTTCACACTTCCCGAAATTCTCTTTGCAGTTGTGACTATTGTCGTTTTCTACTTCATATACAAAGGCAAAGGACAGATAAATTTTGCAAGCCCCATTATGCTGGCTTTTGTAATTTACGGTTTTATACTCGTAACAATGTTTGTTAAAGCCGTTTCTTTCGGCGCACAGTACATAATTGCAGGACATTCTGTTGCAGGCGGACTTTGTCTTGCATTCGGAGGAACCCTTTTCTTCTCATCAGACATGACACTCGTTCTTCTCATGTTCAATGAAAAAATGAAGAAGAACCACAGACTCAAGGATTACAACATCGGTTCTTATTTCCTCGGTCAGACACTTCTCGCCCTTTCTGTTCTCTTTATAGGACTTACATAATAACTTCGGAGGTAAAAAAATATGAGAGCAATTATTTCAGTTATCGGTAAAGATACCGTAGGCATTCTTGCGGCAGTTTCCGCAAAATGCGCAGATTACAACATCAACATTCTTGACGTTACACAGTCCGTTCTTCAGGACATGTTCGTCATGGTCATGATGACAGACATTTCAGAAATCAACTGCGATTTTGCAAAGTTTGTTGATGAAATGTCAGCACTCGGCAACGAAAAAAATCTTTCAATAAGAGCAATGCACGAAGATATCTTCAACGCAATGCATAACATCTGAGGTGACAAACATTGCTTAACACAAAAGATATTCTTGAAACCATAACCATGATACAGGACGAGAATCTCGATATCCGTACTATAACAATGGGTATCTCACTTCTCGACTGTTGTCACTCAGATATTGACATCTGCTGTGAAAAAATCTATAACAAAATCACAACTTATGCAAAAGACCTTGTAAAAACAGGTGAACAGATTGAAAAGGAACTCGGTATTCCCATCATCAACAAACGTATTTCCGTTACCCCGATTGCAATGGTTCTTGCCGCATGCGAAGACAAGGACGCCGTAAAAATTGCAATCACTCTTGAAAAAGCGGCTGTGAAATGCGGTGTAAACTTCCTCGGCGGTTTCTCAGCCCTTGTTCAGAAGGGATTTGCCCCCGGTGACAGAGAGCTTATTGAAGCAATTCCCGAAGCTCTTGCTGTTACGGAGCACGTCTGTTCAAGTGTAAACATCGGTTCAACAAAGACAGGTATCAATATGGATGCCGTAAAGCTCATGGGTGAAACAGTTGTAAAGGCGGCTGAAATCACAAAAGACAGAAACTGCATCGGTCCCGCAAAGCTTGTTGTTTTCTGTAATGCTCCCGAAGATAACCCGTTCATGGCAGGTGCATTCCACGGTGCGGGTGAACCCGACTGCGTAATAAATGTCGGTGTATCGGGCCCCGGTGTTGTAAGAGCCGCACTCGCGAAATCAAAGGACCTCGACCTGACTCAGGTTGCAGACCTTATAAAGAAAACTGCATTCAAAATCACAAGAATGGGACAGCTTGTCGGCACAATCGCATCACAGAGACTCGGTGTGCCCTTCGGAATTGTTGACCTCTCTCTTGCACCAACCCCCGCAGTCGGCGACTCGGTTGCCCACATCCTTGAAGAAATCGGTCTTGAACAATGCG
>JAZSPR010000043.1:0-5071 GCA_045537555.1 Acutalibacteraceae bacterium
CAGCATAATCCAAGGCACAACTCTGCCTTCTTGGTAGATAAAAATCAAACAAAATTAATCGTAGTTGGGGGATACTCTGATTCTGCTTGTTTTTATCAATTATTTTTTGCTTTTATGCAGTTTTTAGAGGTGCCCAATTGGGAATTCTCAATTCGTAATTAGCGGAAGCCCTACGGGCTTGAATTATATAAATGAATCAAAAGGCGAAGCCTTTTCCTTTAATTGCGAATTACGCATTGCGCATTGCGAATTATTAAAATTTCTAAAAATTTTATTTCAAAGGAGAAATAAAAATGTCAGACAAACTTAAGTATGCCATTATAGGCATCGGTAACATGGGTTCATCCCACATAAAAATGTATACAGACGGCAAAATCAAGGAAATGGAGCTTGTTGCAGTCTGTGACATAAAGCAGGACAGACTTGACTTTGCTCTCACTCAGGTGCCCGATGTAAAGACATTCACAAGCACAGACGAACTTCTTGACAGCGGTCTTGTTGATGCAATTATCATCGCTACTCCCCATTATCTCCACCCCGTTCTTTCAAGACAGGCTCTTGAAAAGGGCATCAATGTTCTCTGCGAAAAGCCCGCAGGAGTTTTTACAAAGGATGTCCGTGAACTCAACGAATATGTAAAGACTCAGGATAAGACATTTGCTCTTATGTACAACCAGAGAACAAACCACATCTACCGCAAGGCAAAGGAACTTGTTGAAAGCGGTGTTTACGGTGAAATCAGAAGAACAAACTGGATTATTACTGACTGGTACCGTACACAGGGCTACTATAATTCAGGCGGATGGAGAGCAACATGGGACGGCGAAGGCGGCGGTGTTCTTATGAATCAGGCACCCCACAACCTCGACCTCTGGCAGTGGATATGCGGTATGCCCTCAAAGATTACTGCATTCTGTCACAACGGCAAGTGGCACGACATTGAAGTTGAAGATGATGTAACTATCTATGCCGAATATCCCAACGGAGCAACAGGCGTATTCATCACCACAACAGGTGACTGCCCCGGTGACAACAGACTCGAAATTACTCTTGATAAGGCAAGAATTATCTGCACAGGCAACGAAATCGAAGTTGTTGAACTCAGCGAAAAGCTTTCAGAGTACACATATGCTTCTGAAGACGGCTTCAAAAAGCTCGAACATAATGTTATTGAAGTTGAAACAGACGGCATGAATGAACAGCACTCAGGTGTTACAAACGCGTTCTCAGCTCACATTCTTCACGGTACTCCTCTTGTTGCTGAAGGTATCGAAGGTATCAACGGTCTTACAATCTGTAATGCGGCTTACCTTTCATCATGGCTCGGCAATGTTCCCGTGACACTTCCTCTTGACGAAGACCTCTATCTTGAAGAGCTTAACAAGAGAAGAGCAACTTCAAAGGCAAAGAAGGATGTCAAAGAAACAGTTCAGGCAGATATGTCATCAACATTTTAATTGAATTAACATCAAAGCAGTCACTTTGTGTGGCTGCTTTTTTCTGTAAAATTACACAAATTACAAATTAATTGAATTAATATACATATAATTAGGATATAATGCATAAAGTTTATTTTTTTGTATTTTTATTAGTGAAATTTCAGATTTTATGTGCTATAATTGTTGCGATATTATAACGGGAAATCCGTTTATGGAGGTAAAAAATGGACGTACTCTTACAAACAGTAATGGGAATTGAAATTGGTCACATCATTATGTGGGCAATCGGCGGCATCCTTATTTATCTTGCGATAAAAAAGGAAATGGAACCCTCACTTCTTCTTCCCATGGGATTTGGCGCAATTCTTGTTAACTTGCCTTTCTCAGGCGCACAGGCTGTTATTGACCATATTTTTGAAATCGGTATCAACAGCCACGAACTTATGCCCCTCGTTCTCTTCATCGGTATCGGTGCCATGATTGACTTTGAGCCTCTGCTCTCAAATCCGAAGCTTATGTTATTCGGCGCGGCTGCACAGTTCGGTATTTTCTTCACAATGTTCCTTGCAACACTTTTCGGTTTCGATGTTTACGACGCAGGTTCAGTTGCTATTATCGGTGCTGCTGACGGTCCTACATCAATCTTTGTTGCACAGACACTCAACTCAACTTACACAGCGGCTATCATGGTTGCGGCATATTCATATATGGCGCTCGTACCCATTGTTCAGCCTCCTATCATCAAGCTCTGCACAACAAAGAAAGAGCGTCTTATCAGAATGAAAAACACAAAGAAAAAGGTTTCAAAGACAACAAGAATCCTTTTCCCCATCTTTGTTACAATCATTGTAGGACTTGTTGCTCCTGATGCAGTTGCTCTCATCGGTTTCCTTATGTTCGGTAACCTTATCAGAGAATGCGGTGTTCTCAATTCACTTTCACAGACAGCACAGAATGTTCTTGCAAACCTTATCACAATCTTCCTCGGCATCACAATTGCTTCAAGAATGACTGCTGCTGAATTCCTTCGTGTTGAAACAATCATCATTATGCTTCTCGGCCTTGTTGCATTCGTTTTCGATACATTCGGCGGTGTTATGCTTGCAAAGCTTATGAACCTCTTCCTTAAAGAAGGTAACAAGATCAACCCCATGATCGGTGCTGCAGGTATCTCAGCATTCCCCATGGCATCACGAGTTGTTAACAAAATGGGTCTTGAAGAAGATAAGACAAACTTCCTGCTCATGCAGGCTGTAGGTGTCAACGTTTCCGGTCAGGTTGCATCAGTTATCGCAGGCGGTCTTATTCTCGCATTCGTAAAGTAAGGAGGGTTTCACAATGGAATTTGAATCAATGGCAAATGTACTTGAAGAAGTTTCAAGTGAAGCTGTTTCTGAAGCAGTAGTTGAATCATCCGGTTTTATCGGCACATTCTTTACAGATTTTGCAAATGATTTTGTTGCTTTTTTCAGCAACATGGGTGAAATTGATGCTGAAGCAGTTATGGAAGTTCTTAAAATAATGGGACTCGGCATGGTTGGTATCTTCGGTGTTACAGGCATCATTATCCTTCTTGTTTCTCTTCTTAACAATATAACATCAAGAGAGAAAAAACAAAAAGAAGATAAATAATAAAAAACAGAGCTGTTACGGTAATAAACCATGACAGCTCATTTTTTTTATCATTTTATCTTGAATTAACTGTTTATAACGGGTATAATTATATTAAATAAAATAACGGAGGCATTTATATGTCATTAATTCAGTTAAAGAAAAAAGAAGATTGTATGTTTGATATGATTTCACTCGGTGAAGTTATGCTTCGTCTTGATCCCGGTGAAATGAGAGTAAGAAATGCCCGTCAGTTCACAGTATGGGAAGGCGGCGGAGAATATAACGTTGCAAGAGGCTTACGACGTTGCTTCGGTATGAAGACAGCTGTTGTAACAGCACTTGCTGATAACGATGTGGGACGTCTTGTTGAAGATTTTATTCTTCAGGGCGGTGTTGATACATCATTCATCAAGTGGGTACCTTATGACGGAACGGGCAGAAAAGTAAGAAACGGTCTGAATTTCACCGAAAGAGGCTTCGGTATCAGAGGCGCTTCGGGTGTTTCTGACAGAGGAAACACAGCTGTTTCACAGCTAAAGCCCGGTGACATTGACTGGGATTATATTTTTGGTACTCTCGGTGTAAGATGGCTCCATACAGGCGGTATTTTTGCCGCACTCTCCGAAACAACTGCAGAAGTTGTTGTTGAAGCCGTTAAAAAAGCAAAGGAATACGGCACAATCGTTTCCTATGACCTCAACTACCGTCCTTCACTCTGGAATGACATCGGCGGTAAGGCAAAGGCACAGGAAGTCAACAAGACTATCGCTCCCTATATTGATGTTATGATAGGTAACGAAGAAGATTTTACAGCATGTCTCGGCTTTGAAATTGAAGGTAATGACGAAAACCTCAAGGAGCTTAATCTTGACGGTTATGTAAAAATGCTCGGCGAAGTATGTAAGGTTTACCCCAACTTCAAGGTTATTGCAACAACTCTCCGTACAGTAAAAACAGCAACAGTCAACGACTGGAGTGCTATGGTTTACGCAAATGGCGAAGTATACAAGGGACTTGAACTTCCCGGTCTTGAAATTCTTGACAGAGTAGGCGGCGGTGACTCATTCGCATCAGGACTTGTTTACGGCCTTATGACTTATGACGATGCTCAGAAAGCTGTAAATTACGGTGTTGCACACGGTGCACTCGCAATGACAACACCCGGCGACACTTCAACTGCAAGACTTAAGGAAGTTGAAGGCCTCATCGGCGGTGCAGGTGCGAGAGTACAGAGATGATGAACAGTCATTTTTACGCATTTCTTTCAAGGATGAAATATATCAACCGTTGGGCACTTATGCGTAACACAAGTGCCGATACACTCAGTCAGCATTCGCATGAGGTGTCTGCTGTGGCTTATGTGCTGTGTGTTATCGGCAACCGACGTTACAGCAAGGCTTACAACGGTGAAAGGGCATCACTTTTGGGGCTTTTTCACGATATGCCCGAAATCATTACGGGGGACTTGCCCACTCCCGTGAAATATTTCAATCCCGAAATAAAAGATGCATATAAAAAGGTTGAAGCTGTGGCATCGGAGAAACTTCTTGCCACGCTTCCCGATGATTTAAGAGAAGATTTTGACTTCCTTTTCAATGAAAAGGAAAGTGACCAAGAGTTGTGGAAAATTGTGAAAGCGGCAGATAAAATATCGGCACTTATCAAGTGCATTGAAGAGAGAAAAGCCGGAAATATGGAGTTTGTAAAGGCAGAACAGTCCACACTTGAAGCAATAAAAAATATGAATATGCCCGAAGCAGACGATTTTATAAAAGATTTCCTTCCGGCGTATGAACTGACATTAGACCAGCTTACATAAACAATAATTTATCGAGCAGAGCTCGATAAATTATTGAGTGATGTTTGCCTGACGGCAAATGATGTATTGCTACGCAAAATGATGTATGACCTGCGGTCAAGTGATGTTTTTGCCTTCGGCAAAAGTTTCGGAAGGGCTTTGCCCTTACCCATTATAATATTGTATAAAAATAAATTTTGTAGGGACCGATGCCCACATC
>JAZSPR010000053.1:0-20686 GCA_045537555.1 Acutalibacteraceae bacterium
GACAAATTCTTTAATGAGTAATTAGTAATGATTAATGAGTAATGAATGAAAGGGCTACGCCCTTTAAATCCCATTATAGAGCGAAGCGGAACATAAGTCGCTTGCGACTTATGACATTACTCATTACTCACTACTCATTGCTCATTTTTGTCGGGCTTCAGCCCTACAAATTATTGTTTACACAAGTCCTGCAATAACAGAACGCATTGCTGAATTATTGTTTGAAACACAGAAAACAATTACATCACCGCTTGTGTATGTGATTGCGCTGTTGAGCTTGGGAACTTCCTTAGGAACATAATCAGCATAATCTTCCGCCTGCATTGAACGTCTTGCTTCAATACAGCTCTTGATTGTTGCAACATCAGCAGAACTTGCCGCTTTTACAACAAGAACTTCTTCAGCAACAGCGGCAGATGCAACATAATATGCAACTTCTGAAACGGCTGATGAAGGAATGCCGAAAATATCAAGACCGATTGAGCCTGAGCTCTGGAAAAGAGGTTCTTCAAACATGCTTGTTTTTCCTGCAATTGTTGCAGCAACTGAATTTACATCAACTGAAGTTTTCTTTGTTGTAGTTTCAGCCTTGGTTGTAGTTTCAGGCTTTTTAGTTGTGGTTTCTGCTTTGGTTGTAGTTTCTTTTTCTGTTGTGGTTTCAGCTTCTGTTGTTGTTTCTTTTTCTGTTGTAAATTCAGCTGAGGGTTCTTCTGTTAAAACTTCAGAAACGGAAGCTTCTGTAGTGTTTTCTTCCTGAAGAGGTTCTTTGTTACAGCCCGTAAAAGCACATGCTACAACAGCCATAACCATAATTAACGCAAGAATTGATTTGATTTTCATTTTTTGTTCTCCTTTTATCTGCATATCTGTTCAAGGAGCCAGTCGCCCCATTTTTCACAGTATGATTTTGTAAGATGAATACCGTCTGATGCGGCTTCATAAGGCAATGAGCCGTTTGAATCAGCCAGAACTTCCCTTGCATCAATGAATTTTACATTTTCTTCTTTTGCAAGTTCTCTGAGTGCATCATTCATGGGCTTGATTATTGAATTCTTTACCGTATAACCGTTTGCGGCGGCTCTCTGGTCATTTATGGGAAGAATTGCATGAACATAAATTTCAGCACCGGGAGCACGTTCTCTTACAGCATCAATAATCTTTTTATACTGAGCTTTCCATGTTGAAACATTTGCTCCGTATTCATTGATACCCATAAGGATAATAACTTTATCATAGCCTCTGTCCTTGACTTCATCAATGACATATCTTGAACTGCCCGAAATCTTTCTGTTGAAAATAGAATATGAATTAAGGCTTACTTTACCGTAGAAATCAATATGGTCGGTTACATTGTAAAGACCGATTGTTGCAACGATTGAGTCACCTATCATTGCTGTTTTGAACTGAGAAGGGTCAGTAGGCTTGAGTTTGCCTTTACCCGTTGAATCAAAAATATATGTTTTGCCGTCAATTGTCTTTTCGCCTGAGAAAGCTTTTCCGTTTTCATCGAAATAATAAACATCACTTCCGACTGTAACAAGACCTGTCTTCATTTCACCCTTTGAGTCGAAATAATAGTTTGCGCCGTCAATATTTTTTATGCCGGTAACAAGAACACCGACATCACCGAAATAACAGGTTTTTGAGTTTGCATTCTTTGCAAAACCTGAGATCGCATCATAATTTTCATCAAGGTAATATGTATCAAGCTTTGCGGAATATCTGAGTGCGGATCTGGCATCCGTTGCGGAAATTTTTCCGTCGCGTGACACATCAATTGTCTGCAGATCACCGTTAAATTTCTCAAGGTTTGCGGAAATTCTCAGCAGTGTTCTTGCCTCAGCGGCAGTACATTTTCCGTCATTATTGAAATCAATTGTCATTTCTGCCTGATAAAGCTTATATATCTTTTCATCTTTTACAAATGAATATGACTGTTCTTTATTGAGTTCATACGGAATTGCGGGTTTCTCTGCAGGGATGCTGTCACCGGTTACCGCTTCCGTTTCAGCAATCTCAACAGCCCCTGAAGGAACAACGCTGACAGAAAGAACACACATAACAACTGCAATAAGCAAAGATAAACATCTGCTCATCTTTTTCATAAATTATCACTTCCGCAAAAAAATTATACATAAATAATAACACATAAAAATATCAATAGCAAGTGAAAATTCGACAAAAAGAAACATTTTTTTCGATTGGAAAAAGTTGCAAAAAAAGTCTTATCCGAATTAATTACGGACAAGACTTTTTGTTCATTTATAAGGCTTTTCATTAATAAATACTCTGAAAAGAGGCAGACACGAAGAGAAGAATTTTTTATATGCCTTGCAGTAATCTTCGCTTCGCTGAGTACGTTTGCAGCCGCCTGCACGGCACATTCCGTAGACTGCACAGGTCTTGCATTTTTCAGGCACTTTCAGACTTTCACGGATAAAATTTTTCGCAGTTTCACTCTTTTCCATTGCCGCAAAATCGGTTTCTTTTATGTTGCCTAAAAAATATTCGTCGGTGCAGTAGAAGTCGCAGGGATAGATGTTTCCGTTAGCTTCGGACACATACTGATGTGTGCAATGCCCCTGAATTCCGCACTGCTCGGTGGGTTGTCTGAGGAAGAGCCTTACCCAGTTGTCAAACTGGCGGATGCTGACATAATTATGCCTTACATAGTCCTTGACATAGAGATTGAACACCTTTATGAGGAAATCTGCATACTGGTCGGCTGTCATATAGAGTTCACTCTGCTCGTCGGAGTCAAAAGGACGAAGACAAGGAATAAACTGAAGATATTTAAAGCCTCTGTCACGGAAAAATTTATATATTCTCTCTCCGTTTTCGGCACAGTAGCCCGTTAAAACAGTGAGAATATTGAAATCAACATTGTGTTTTTTCAGAATATCGGCGGCAGAGAGAATTTTATAAAATGAGTTCTGTCCCGACGGTTTTTTACGGAATTTATTACCTTCAAAATCACCGTCAAGGCTCAGTCCCACAAGGAATTTGTTATCGTGTAAAAAGTCTGCCCATTCGCCGTCAATAAGAGTTCCGTTTGTCTGCATACCGTAAAAAACGGGACTTTTTTTTGTGTTGAGTCTGTTCACCGTATCGACAAAAAAACGGAAGTAGTCAAGCCCTGCAAGGGTCGGTTCACCGCCCTGAAATGCGAATGCAACGGACTCCCCCGATGCATATTTCAAGGCTTTTTTTATGAGTATTTCCGCTGTGTCTTTCTCCATAATGCCGAAACCGAGATGCTCACGATGCTCGGAAACATCACGGTAAAAGCAGTATTCACATGAGAGATTGCACAGCGACGATGCAGGCTTGATCATAAGGGAAATAGGGGGCAATTTGGGACTCCTTTTTTAATGAGTAATGCGTAATTACGGTTAGTCGGAACAAAATTCTGCAATAATTTTTTTTGCAAAACTGTCATCAGGATATTGTTCTGATATTTTTTTTGCACAGTCTGAGCATATCTGTTTTTTGTTTAATTTTTCAGAACAGTACATCAGATTTTTTAGCAGACCTGTATCATCACCTGACAACACATTATGTTCTTGCAACAAGTCAAATGAAAGCTCAAATTTTTTTTGCTTGTTTAAAAAATATGTATAATTATAAAGTGTATTATTACAATTAAAAAGTTCAAATGCTGTTTTTGCTTCTGTCAATGCTTGTTGTTCATCACCTATATTTTCATAACATATGCAAAGACCGATGTGAGGTTCAAATTCATCAGGTTTCAAAGACACCGATTTCTCATAATTTGTGATTGCATTTTTATAATTATTTATTTTTTCAAAATAAACACCCAGATAATAATAAGCATCAGCATCTTCGGGGTTGATAAGAACTGCTTTATTAAAACACTGCAATGCTTTGTCATATTCATTCAACATCATAAATGTCCGTCCGAGATTATACCTTGGTCTGCTCCAACGGGGATTAAAATCACAGAGTGTTTCAAATACTTTCTTTGCCTGTAAATACTGTTCAAGATTTAAAAGACAGCATCCGATGTAATTCTGAACATCGCAATCTATGTCTGCATCCTCTATCTGTCTGAACAACTGTAATGCATACTCATAATTTTCATTTTCATACATCAATTCTGCTTTTTTGTATAAAAAAGAATATTTTGCCATGCTGTCACCTCGAGTCAGTTTGTTTTTAGTAATGCATAATTACGGAAAAACCCGTTTTTATTTACAATTATTTTTCAGTATAATCTAGGGGCTGCCATTGGGCGTCCGTTTAATGAAAACTTATATTTATACTGCTGAATATTTCTGTGATTTTTTTAATGCTTTTATTCCGAAAAAAGGTGTAACAACCGTAAAAGAATGCTAGCACAATCAAAGCCATACAAATACAGAAAAAGACACCCTCAAAGGCTCCGGTAAACAGACACACTAACATAAACAAAAGTGCCATTGTCAAAATGATTGCAAAACCAATTTCAGTAGCTTTGAATGCGGCAAAATCAAATCTTACAATCACTTTATCTCCGATTTCATTCAGATTGATTCTTATGACAGGGGCAAATGAATTCACGCCTGTTCCTTTTATTGTAGATTTTTTTACGGTTGTTTCATTATGAGTGAAAATATAAAACGCATCAGGTCCATCATCATTATCAAGGAGTTCAGAAATCTGATTTTCCACAACGGGAAGGCATTTTTTATCATAATCGAAAGCCATATCGTATTTTTCGAAAAACATAGAAACACCCTATTTTTTAATACACGAGTTATACTTGTATGGGCACCATTGGCAGTCTGTCGTAATACAAACTTAAATGCCGTCTGTTTTATATCTTTGAGTTTTTATTACTCCTGATTCTTCTTCGATTGTAATAATCACTTCTTATCAGATGCCATTTGATTCTGAATAACAGAGCAGGAATAAAAGACATTCCTAACTTTACATAAAGAACAATTCTGTATAGTTCAAGATTTTCTGTATAATCAGTGTAAACACATAATGCAAACCAGATAACAAAAGACACAACAGAATAAATGAACTGAATCCGTTTTAATACAATATATTTATCAAATTCTTTTATTGCATACTCCGATTGCAAGTATTCTCTGATATACAGTTGGTTAATCTTATTTTTAAATGGCTGTTTTTCTCTGATTTTTGCAAGTTTCTTGTTGCCGTTTTTTCCCGGAGTGATATATAATGTTGCAATATAATTGATGATATCTCTTGCAGTCCAAACGGTAGCTAAATCGCATAAAAGAAAGACACCTAAACAAACAAAAAAATTAGCTGCTATCATTGATGTTTCCTGCTTTCATTATTTGTAATGAATGTCTTATACCGCAACGGACGCCCGATGGGCGCCCCTACGGTTGCTAATTTGAATTATTCAATTATACCTCTGCGGTTTTCCTTGAAACTATCCATAATCTCATGCATTTTTGCTTTGTACTGCTCGGAAATTTCAGGGTATACGGGGGTACGGTTATAGTTTTCCGCATAGTCGTCTGTGAGGATATGGAGCCAGTTCTTTCTGTTCTTGTCCCAGAATGCGGAGTTGTCGTTCTGAATCTTTTCAAAATACTTGAATGTGATGTATTCGTTATTGAGAACATCATATGTATAATCGGGATAAAGTGCTTTGACTTCCGATGTGGGCATTGTGTACTGGATTGCCTTGAGCTTTTCTCTCTTCATATGAAGAATGGGATGGTCTGCCGTGTGGATAACAGCATCATCCTTGAGAAGTGAAGCCATTGAAATACCGTCGATTGTTCTGTCTGTGGGAAGATAATTCTTCTGTCCGCCGTTTCCTGTGATACCTGCAAGCTCAACGAGAGTGGGATAAAGGTCAACAAGGACTGCAGAATTGTTTCTTTCTGTTCCCACTTCACCGAGAGCACCGTTTGCATTGTCCCAGCGAATCATAAAGGGAACCTTCTGACCGCCTTCGTATGCAAGGTACTTACCGCCTCTGAGGTCTGCAACAGAGCCTTCAAGAGCAGGACCGTTGTCACTTGTGAACACGATGATTGTATCATCCATAATTCCGAGTTCTTCCATTGTATTGAAAAGCTGACCGAGATAATGGTCAAATTCAGTCACGCAGTCAACATATGTACCCATACCTGTTGTGCCGTCAAAATCGTCACCTGCAAAGATAGGTGCATGAGGCCACGGTGAAGCATAGAATGCGAAGAAAGGTGCATCTTCCTGAGCTTTTTCGGTAATCCAGTCTGTGATTTCATCGTGAATCCACTTTGTAGCCTGACTCTGATCCTTAAGTTCATCTGTGCCGTGTGCGATTGTCCATTCGCCGTTTTCTTCAGTTACGTGATAGAAAGGCTTCATATCGTTTACGTGGTGACTGCCGTAGAAGTAGTCAAAGCCCTGATTTGTGGGAAGATATTCGCCGTAG
The DNA here is from genome assembly GCA_045537555.1 of Acutalibacteraceae bacterium. Taxonomy (GTDB): domain Bacteria; phylum Bacillota; class Clostridia; order Oscillospirales; family Acutalibacteraceae; genus UBA1081. The sequence goes on from JAZSPR010000053.1 coordinate 6,410, forward strand.
TCACCGAGATGCCACTTACCGAACGCACCTGTTGAATAACCTGCTGCCTTGAATGTTTCTGCAAAAGTGATTTCATCGCCGAGCATACCGTCTGCATTGTTACCCATTTCGATTGAATTGAAAATTCTTGTCTGTGCAAAGGGTGAAAGTGTATCAACTGTGGGATAGATAACATTATCTGCATAACCACGGTAGGGGTATCTGCCCGTAAGAGCTGCAAAACGAGCAGGTGAGCAGACGGAATATGCAGAATAGAAGTTTGTAAGATTGAGTCCGTTTTCACCGATTGAGTCGATGTTGGGAGTGTCATAGATTGCGCCGTTGAGTGAAACATCTCCGTAACCGAGGTCGTCCATCATAATGAAAAGAACATTGGGATTGTCCTTTGAAACCTTGTCAACACCGTTCAGATAGTCATCCTGACCGTCCCAGAGTCTGTCTGTGTTGGGCTTTGAACGGAGATTCATCGTAAGCACAAAAACAACGCTTGTACCCATAAGGAGCACACTCATAACGCCCGAAAGAGCCTTCTTGAGTCCTTCTTTTGTGAAATTCTTTTTTGCAATGAAGAAAAGTCCCCAGAGAGCAAGTGCTGTGGGAAGCACAAGAAGAAGGTTGCCGAGAAGTCTTGTGAAGAAATTGCCTGAACCTGTAAGCAACGGATGGTCTGCAGAAGCGAAACCTGCAAGACCCGATGTGAATGCACCGAAGCCTGCATCTGCACCCCATATTATGTAGTAAACCACAACGCCGATGCTTGCCGCCGCATAGCCCAGTATCATAGGCACATAAACTTTTTTCTTGATGATAAGGCTAAGAGCGATAACAGCTGACATAATGCAGTTGAATGCAACGCAGACAACGGCAACGATGTTAAGCCTTAAAATCCACAGGGACAGCATAAGTCCCAGTCCTATAACCATAAAAATAAGAGGAAAAACTTTCTTTTCCGTGTCGAGAGTGATGTTCTTTTTCAAAACAAATTACCTCCTGAATACATTTATTCTCCTTTTATAATATCAATTTCTGCAAAAAAAAGCAAGAGAATTTTATTTGACTATATTTTTTACTTTTATTGTTGACAAACCATTTGAATTAATATATAATTGTATCATAAATATGCTGTGTTATTGTCTTGATTTACAGCAAACTCTTACGGAGGTAAATACAATGAAAAAGTTTTTATCATTAATCATGGCTGTTGTAATGCTTCTTTCAATCGGCTCAGTTGCAGCTTTTGCGGCAGAAACTTACACGGTTACATTTGAAGATTGTCCTTATGACATCGCTCCCTACAGAACAGACTATATCGGTCAGTACATGGGCTACCACTACGGTATTGATTACTGGTTCACAATCACAAATCCCGACGGCACAACAACCGACATCAAAGGCTTCCCCTACAGCGTTGAAGTTAAAGCCGGTAATTCTCTTGAATTCACAGTATCAATTGCTGATTACGTTGAACCCGCATCAGTCCGCATGATGGCATATCCCACAGAAACAGCTGTTGAAGACATTTATGATGAATTCACAGGTGCTCCCATGGAACAGTACCATATCAAAAAGAGCATCGGCGACACATACGGTGTTATCCCCACACAGGATATGACTGTATGCATGTCTGAATACCACCTTTACAATAAGTGCTTCCTTTATAACTTCCCCGTTTCAAAATACTACGAAGCAAAGAGAGTACAGTATGTTCCCACAGCAGAAACTATTCAGGAAAAATATGTTGATTTTGAATGGGGCAACACAAAGGTTATTTACGAGAGAGAAACTGTTTATGTTATGGTAAGCATTCCTCTTGACGACCCCGCAACCGAATATCATTACGACACATATCAGGTTTACTACACAACAGGTTACGGCGGTGACGACTTCGTTACAACATACCTCAAGCAGCCTGCTTCTGAAAAAGAAGGCACAGAGGCTATTGACCTTCGTGTAGGTCACTATGAGACAGAAACTGACTGGGTTGACATTTATGCTGTTCCCAATGCAGACCCCACAATGGAATTCAAAGTAGTTAATACCGTTACATACACACTTCCTATGCTTAAGGATTTCTTTGATGATTTCAGCCTTGAAAATCTGGACAGCATTGATCTCGGTTCACTTGACCTTGGTCCCATGGTTGAATTCATTATCAGACTTGTCACAATGATTTTAAAGCTCCTTGCCGGTTTCGGTATCAACATTGAATTCTAATCACCATTTTAATTGATTAATCGTTCTTTGCAAGACATTATCCCATATAAAGAGAGGCAGGAAATTTTTCCTGCCTCTCTTTTTTTCAGAAAACACTTCTGATTGTTTTTTCACAACCGGGCGGTGAATACTGGAATGAATCCATATGATTACCTTCAAAAAAATATTTCGTTTCGGGTTCCGTATAAGGAGCTGAAAAACTATCAACGATAATCAGTTTCAGTTTCATCTTTTCGGGTATTATATTTTTTATAAAAACAGAGCAATGATGTCCCGGTTCAATTCCGTCGGTAAGCTCCGCAAGTCCCGCAAGATTGGGAGCAAGTTCAACAAAAATCCCGTAACTTTCAACCGAACGCACAATTCCCGGAACAGTTTCGCCCACCGAAAACTGCGAAGCATTCTCTTCCCATGTACCGAGAAGCTCTTTCATGGATAAAGTCACTCTGCCCGTTTCATCAATACTCCTGACAACCGCTTTTATATCTTTTCCCACAGAAAGTCTTGCCGCAGGATGAGGAATACGTGAAACCGAAATACCGTCAACGGGAAGAAGCGCGCTGATACCGCAACCGATATCACAGAAAGCGCCGAAAGGTTCAAGATGTGTTACAACCGCATTAATTATATCTCCGCATCGGAGTTTACATATGTATTCATTTATGCATTCCTCCTGAGCCAGTCTTCTGCTGAGAACGGCAAACGGAACCCCCGATGGACCCTCCTCAATTTCAAGCACTTTGAAACACACCGGTTTATTTACACGTGAAATTATTGCAATATCACGGACAGTTCCCTCTTTTATTCCCACAGCACATTCATCACGGGGAATAATACCTCTCATACTTCCCAGATTAACATGCAGATTATGTTCATTATCGCAAAGCAAAGCTCTTGCCTCTGAAATTGTCCCCCTGAGCATGGATTCCTGAAGTGCCGCAGCTGAAAAAACCGAACCGCTTGTCATTCTGTTATAAATTATCCTGCCCTCAGGTCTGTAATCTGTCATACCGACCTTCCTTTCAATTGTTTGTACTTTAAATAAATATGTTCGCCAAAAAATTTTTAGAATAAAAATATTCCATATATATGTGAAATATGTTATTATATAATTCGGAGGGTTTTCAGATGGATATAAAAGTCGGAGATAAAGTTGAAATGAAAAAACAGCATCCCTGCGGATGCCGTAATTTTGAAATTCTGAGAATCGGAATGGATTTTAAAATAAAGTGTTGCGGTTGTGGCAGAGAAGTTATGCAACCGAGAGCAAAAATTGAAAAAAACATCAAACGCATTATAAATGAATAAGGATTATTTTATGAAACAAACGGAAATACTCGCACCCGTCGGCGGAAAAGAACAGCTCATCGCCGCAGTACGATGCGGTGCAGATGCAGTCTATCTCGGCACACAGCGTTTCAATGCAAGAAACAATGCGACAAACTTCGGGGACAACGAACTCACCGAAGCTGTCAGTTATTGCCATGCAAGAAATGTTAAAGTCTATGTCACAATGAATACTCTTGTCACAGACAACGAGATAACTGATGTAATCAACGAAATAAAAACCATTGCAGAAAGCGGTGCTGATGCAGTTATCATTCAGGATCTTGCAGTAGCTTCACTCTGGAAAAAATACTGCCCGTCAATGCCTCTTCACGCATCAACACAGATGACAATTCACAATTTAAGCGGTGCAAAACAAGCTGAAGAACTTGGTTTCAGCCGTATTGTTCTTGCCCGTGAACTCTCATTTGAAGAAATAAAAACAATCACTGAAAATGTGAATGCCGAAATTGAAGTTTTTGTTCACGGAGCGCTGTGCATGAGTGTTTCAGGCACATGTCTTCTCTCCTCAATGATAGGTTCAAGAAGCGGAAACAGAGGCAGATGTGCCCAGCCGTGCAGACTCAATTTCAATGTATCGGGAAGAGAATATGCACTTTCCCTCAAAGACCTTTCTCTGATTGAAAACATAAATGAACTCGCCGCGATAGGTGTAAAATCTTTTAAAATTGAAGGCAGAATGAAACGTCCCGAATATGTTGCGGCATCCGTAACTGCTGTCAGGAAAGCTCTCAACAAAGAAACTGTTGACATGGATACACTCAAAGCCGTTTTTTCACGAAGCGGCTTTACAAAAGGTTATTTCCACGCAAAAAGAACACTTGAAATGTTCGGCTACAGAAGGCATGAAGACGTAACCGCAATGTCGGGTGTACTCAAAGAGCTTACTCAATTATATAAAGATGAAATAAGTAAAGTGCCCGTTGATATTTCATTTTCGGCAGACAAAAACGGCTCACGTGCTGTCTTTTCAGACGGCATAAATGATGTTGTTATAACGGGAGACGTGCCCGCAGAAGCCCGAACAAAACCTCTTGACGATGAATTTGTCACAAAATGCATGTCAAAACTTGGCGGAACATATTTTTTTCTCGACAATATTGTCACACTTATTGATGACGGGCTTTCACTCTCAGCTTCACAGCTTAACAATATGCGCCGTGAAGGAATTGACAAGCTTTCTGCTTTAAGAGAAGAGATTCAGCCGAAAGAAATTGTTCAGCCCGAAGAAAAGAAGAAATCATTCTCGGCATCAACCAGACTCCGAACTTTCAGACTCAGATTTGAACTGTTCACACAGGCTTTTGATGATGAAAAAGCCGATAAAATCATTCTGCCGATGACAGAAGTTTTAAAACACCCCGAGGCTGTTGAAATTTTTGGCAGAAAACTCATCTGCGAACTTCCTTTCCTCGTATTTGAAAATGACGAAGAAAGATTCATCTCATGTCTTGAAAAACTGAAAGATATGGGTGTAAAAGAAGTGCTTGCAGACAACATCGGAACTCTTTCAGCCGCAGTAAAGCACGGTTTCAAGGTGCACGGCGGTCACGGGCTGAATGTACTCAATTCGGTATCATTTGCAGAATATGAAAAGCTCGGCTGTGCCGATATTACGGTGTCTCCCGAAATCTCAATGCCGTTATTCGCCAAAATGACAAACAATGCTCCGAAAGGGATTTTAGGCTACGGTTTTCTTCCTCTTATGCGTTTCAGGGCATGCCCCGCACAGACAAAAAACGGCTGTGCAGACTGCAAAGGTCTGACCGTTATAAAGGACAGACTCGGAATTGATTTTTATATTCTGTGTTCTTCAAAAAAATACTCTTCACTTCTCAATTCCGTACCTCTTTATATCGGTGACAAACCGCATGACAGCGCCGATTTTGTAACACTTTATTTCACATTTGAAAACCGTGAAAAATGCAGAAAAATATTCTCCTCATTTACTGAAAAACAATCATTGAACATGAAAAAAACAGGCGGACTTTACTTCAGAGAGCTTTTATGACACACTACAATTCACTCAATGAATACTGCCGAAAAACATTCGGCAAAAAACTTTATAAATTATCACTTGAAGGTGCAACAACCTGTCCCAACCGCGACGGTACCGTGGGGACGGGCGGTTGCATTTTCTGCTCAGATGAGGGCTCGGGTGAATTTTCGGAAAAACGGTGTAACGACATAAATCTGCAGATTGAAAATGCAAAAAAGAGGGTTGAACACAAGAACAAAAACGGCGGATATATCGCATATTTTCAGAGTTTCACAAACACATATGCCCCTCTTGATTTTCTTGAAAAAATATTCACCGATGCCGTATCACACCCTGATATTGATGTACTTTCAATTGCAACAAGACCCGACTGTCTCGGTGACGATGTGATTGAACTTCTGAAAAAACTCAACACAATAAAACCCGTCTGGGTTGAACTCGGTTTTCAGACGTCAAACGAAAAATCGGCTCAGTTTATAAGAAGAGGCTACAGAAATGAAGTCTTTTCCGAAGCTGTAAAAAAACTCAATGACATCGGAATAAAAGTCGTTGCACACGTTATAATCGGACTTCCCGATGAAACATACGAAGACATGAAAAATACCGTGAAATTTGTATGCGACTGCGGAATATGGGGAATAAAACTCCATCTTCTTCATGTACTCAGAGGAACAGACCTTGAAAAAATATATCTTAAAAACCGTTTCAGATGCCTCGAAATGAATGAATATATTGACATCATATGTTCACTTGTTGAGAATATTTCCGACAACATAATCATACACCGTCTTACGGGTGACGGTGACAAAAAGAAGCTTATTGCTCCACTCTGGAGCGGTAACAAACGGCTTGTTCTCAACAAGCTGTCAAAAGCCATGGACATAAAATGTATTCAACAAGGGAAACAATTGAACTGAGAAAATCATTTATATTTTTATTAAATTATTATAACAAATACTTAAAAATACTTGACAATTTCTTTATAAAGTTATAATATATTATAGATAATGCATAAATGTTTTTATCTGCATTATTTTCTGAATAATTATCTTGACATTACCGTCAGTTATTTCAGTAAAAAAACAAAAAAACACGGAGGTGTAAAAAGATGAACTTAGGCTTGGCAATCGGTCTTATCGTTGCAGCAGCTGTTGTTTTCGGTGTTGCCGGTTTCTTTATCGGCGGTGCACACAGAAAAAAGGTAGCAGAAGCAGCTATCGGCTCAGCAACAGAAGAGGCAAACAGAATTGTCAGTCAGGCTGTTTCCGAAGCAGAATCCAAGAAAAAAGAAGCTATTCTCGAAGCTAAGGATGAAATACACAAACAGCGTAACGACCTTGAAAGAGAAATCAAGGAGCGCCGTAATGAAGTCCAGAAGCAGGAAAGACGTCTTGTCCAGAAAGAAGAAAATCTTGACAGAAAGTCTGATAACCTTGAAAAGAAAGAAGAAACTCTTAACAAAAAAATCAAAGAGGCTGAAAATAAACTCACAGAAGTTGAAGCTCTGAAAAAGAGTCAGTTCGATATGCTCGAAAAAATTTCAGGCTTTACAAAGGAACAGGCTAAGGAATTCCTCATCAAGAATCTTGAAGGTGAACTCACTCATGAAAAAGCTCTCAAGATACTTGAAATTGAACAGCAGACAAAAGATGACGCAGAAAAAATTGCAAGAGATATAATTACCTCAGCAATTCAGAGATGTGCTGCAGACCATGCAGCAGAAGCTACCGTTTCGGTAGTTGCTCTTCCCAGCGATGAAATGAAAGGCAGAATCATCGGCCGTGAAGGCAGAAACATCAGAACACTTGAAACAATCACAGGTGTTGACCTTATTATTGATGATACACCTGAAGCTATCACAGTTTCAAGTTTTGATCCCGTAAGAAGAGAAATCGCAAGACTTACACTTGAAAAACTCATTACAGACGGAAGAATTCATCCTACACGTATTGAGGAAATGTATGAAAAATCAAAGAGAGAAGTTGAGCAGAGCATCAAGCAGGCAGGCGACAGAGCTGTCATTGATGCCGGTGTAAACGGTCTCCACGGCGAACTCGTAAAACTCATAGGTCGTCTCAAATACCGTACAAGCTACGGTCAGAACGTGCTTAATCATTCACTTGAAGTTTCTTACATCGCAGGTCTTATGGCTGCCGAAATCGGTGCAGATGTCAAGCTTGCAAAAAGAGCAGGTCTTCTCCACGATATCGGTAAGGCTCTCGACCATCAGCTTGACGGTTCACATATCGAGCTCGGTGTTGAATACGCGAAGAAATACAAAGAAAACGATGCTGTTGTTCATGCTATCCATGCTCACCACGGTGATATTGAAGCAAAAACAGTTGTTGCTTGTCTTGTTCAGGCTGCAGACGCAATTTCAGCTGCAAGACCCGGTGCAAGACGTGAAAATGTTCAGAACTACATCAAACGTCTTGAAAAGCTCGAAGAAATCGCAACATCATTCAACGGTGTTGAAAAGTCCTTTGCAATCCAGGCAGGCCGTGAAGTCCGTATCATGGTTAAGCCCGATGTTATTTCAGATGATCAGATGATTCTTGTTGCAAGAGATATCGTCAAGAAGATTGAGGATGAACTTGAATATCCCGGTCAGATCAAGGTCAATATCATCCGCGAAAGCAGAGCCTGCGACTACGCCAAGTAAAGGGCAGTCTCACTAAGCGAAGACCAAAAGAAATAAAAATAAAAACAACAAGCAGTTTGCAGATATATACAGTCTGTAGACTGCTTTTTGATTTTTTATTACAAGCCAATTTTAAAATTATTTCTTTTTATCCGTTTTTTCCGACTCGACGTATCAATATACGCCTTTCGTCGGAAGAAAACGGATTCTTCATCTTATTGAAACTGCCCTTCCGCAGTTTTTTCTTGTTGACATATATTCTGATATTTTGTATTATATATTTATAAAAATATAAGGTGAAAACATATGAAAATTCTTGCAATAGGCGACGTTGTAGGCACAAACGGTTGTGAATTTTTAAGAAAAACGTTACCTTCATTCAAAAGATTCAACGGCATTGATCTTTGTATCGTAAACGGTGAAAATTCTGCTCAGGGCAACGGCATTCTGCCCCAGTCGGCAGAGCATCTTCTCACAAGCGGTGCAGATGTAATCACAACAGGCAACCATGCTTTCAGACGCTTTGAAATATACAATAAATTTGACGAAGAGGGCTATCCTCTTATCCGTCCCGCAAATTTTTACAGAACTGCACACGGAAAAGGTTATTATATAATCGACAAAGGCTTTATTAAAATTGCCGTTATCAATCTTTCGGGAACGGTTTATCTTGAGAATAACGACAATCCGTTTGACTGCATTGACCGAATTCTCGATGAAGTGAGTGACTGCAGAATAAAGATTGTTGATTTTCACGCAGAAGCCACAGCCGAAAAAAGGGCAATGGGATTTTATCTTGACGGTAAGGTTTCGGCAATTTTCGGAACGCATACTCATGTTCAGACAAACGATGCACAGATTCTCCCCCTCGGCACGGGATATATCACCGATATCGGAATGACAGGTCCCGTTCAGTCGGTTCTGGGTATCACCCCGTCTCTTGCAATTGAAAAAATAAGGACCAATCTGCCCGTCAGATTTGAAAACCCCGACGGAGAATGCAAAATGGAGGGATGTATTTTTGAAATCGATAACAAAACAGGAAAAACAATCAGCGCAGAAACTGTTTCTGTCACATAAAGCAGTATCACTTATTGCATTATTGCTTTCGCTTATTCTTCTTTTCTGCAGTTGTGACAACACAGTCATAACAACAAACTCCCCCACAACTCCCGACAAAAACAATTATGTTCCCACATCATCGGAAACTCTCAATGTAGGTTACTCAAGAGATGATTCACTCAACCCGTTTTTCATGACAACGGGCATAAACAACGACCTTATTTCACTCGTTTTTGAACCGTTATTCTATCTTGACGATTCATTCTGTGCAAGAAACGGTCTTGCATCTTCTTATTCAATGCAGGAAAATGTGTTAACGGTAAAACTTGATACATCAGCGGCATTTTCAGACGGTGTACAGTTTTCATCAACAGATGTAATCTATTCATTCAACAAAGCAAAAGAATCAAAGAATTACAAAAGTGAGCTTTCGTCAATTTTATCAGCATCGGCAACTTCAGCCGATACGGTTGTTTTCACTCTGAGCACAAACTGTATCAATGCTGTTGATTCGCTCACTTTTCCGATTGTAAAATCAACAACTGCCGATAACGTTGCTTATATCCCCATCGGCACGGGATTATACAGCTATGTTGTATCCGAGCAAGAAGCAAGGCTGGATTACAACCCCTACTGCCGTAAACCTCAGCCGAACATCGCAAAAGTAAAACTTATCCCCATAACACCTGCATCTACTTTACTGCATACACTTGAACTCGGCACAATCGATGCATATTTCGATGACTTTTCAGCAGGAAGCTATTCTCAGGCAAATGCGGCATCAACAAAAACAAACCTTTCAAATCTTGTATTCCTCGGAATGAACTCAAATTCATACGGGCTCAATTCTGCCGCTGTCCGTCAGGCTGTATATTTTGCAATCAACCGTCAGGCTATTGTCAAAAATTCATTCAAAAACTATGCGGTTGCAAGTGCCGTGCCCTATCATCCCGAATGGCACGTTCTTGAAGAGTCGGAATATGACATATCACTCCTTAATCTTGATTATTCGTCTTCACAGACTCTGTTAACTCAGGCGGGTATTGCGGGAACGGTGAACTATACTCTTATAGTGTACTCGGGCAACAATTTCAAAGTTGCCGCCGCAAAAGAAATTCAAGCAAGCCTTAAAAATATCGGAATCAATGTCATAATCAAAGAACTGACATGGGATGAATACAATTTAGCCCTTACAGACAATGCCTATGACCTTTATATAGGTGAAATAAAACTACCGACGAACATGAATCTTTCAACTTTATTCAGTTCATCGGGGCCCCTGAAAGGTGTTTCAGCTGCCGACACAACTTATTCAGCCTATGAAGAATTTTCAAGCGGAAAAATCACAATAGATGCATTCACTCAGTCATTCCTGCAGAATATGCCGTTTGCCCCCATCTGTTTCAGAACAGGTGCGCTGATTTATTCAAACGACATCACACCTGCCGCCGACTGCGATATAGGTAACGCATACAAGAATGTTTATGAATGGGAAATAATACACTAAAAACAGAAAGACTGTCTCACCCACGAGATAGTCTTTTTTTTGTATTTACTGAATAACCCTCGGAAACTTTCCAATAATTACAATTATAAAGTATTCGGGGTTGTTAATGTGAACACAAAGAAAATATGCGATAAAATATTTTTACGAGAAAATCTGAACAAAGAAAATCAGCAGAAGAACACTCCGTTTTTCACGGCTGTCAGCTCTGCATCGGAAAGATTGAAAAAATTGCCGATGAAACAGATTGCAATAACAAGTCACGACGGACTGACACTTCACGGAAAACTCAGAGAAACCGACAACGCAAAAAGAATCATTCTTGCTCTTCACGGTTATTCAAGCAGTTGGGATAAAGATTTTTCACTCATATCGGAGCATCTTTTTAATTCGGAATGCACCGTTGTTTTTGCAGAGCAACGTGCTCACGGAAAAAGCGAAGGTGATTTTACAACACTGGGCACTTTTGAACGGTACGATTGCATAAGCTGGATTGACTATATAATTACAAACATTTCGTCTTCTTTGCCCGTTTATATTTACGGGATGTCAATGGGAGCATCAACGGCAATTATGGCGGCGGGCAAAATTCTGCCGACAAATGTTCACGGAATAATTGCAGACAGCCCGGGGGCATCCCCTGTAGAAACAATCACAATTGCACTAAAAAAAAGACTGCCCGAAAAAACAGATATGGAAAATCTTACCGAAAAAATTGACACAATGCTCAGAAAAAGATTCGGCTTCAGCCTTTATGATTACTCCGTAACCGAAGCACTAAAATCCCTCTCAAGGCCTTTGTTACTGCTCCACGGCGAAAAGGACTCCGTTACACCATGTGCAATGAGTGAAGAAATTTTCAGAAACTGCAAGGGTGCAAAAATGCGTGTTGTTTTTGAGAATTCAAAACATCTGCAGGGTGTTTTCGATGAAAGCGAAAAATATAAAAATGCACTTGATGTTTTTTTCAATCTGCATGACAAAACAGTTTTTTCAAAAGAACCTAAACTAAATTATCCCGAAAAAACGATGTTTCAGATTGTAAAAGAAGCCGCAGACCGACTCCCCAATGATGCGGCTTATAATTTTGAAGGAAAAATAACGTCTTATAAAAAGATGATTGAAAAAATCGAAAAAACGGCACGTGCATTCCTATCAATGGGTATAAAAGAAAATGATGTTGTAACAATCTGCATGCCCAACACACCGCAGGCTGTTGAAAGTCTTTACGCACTCAACAGAATCGGGGCTGTTGCAAGTTTTATTCATCCTCTTTCGGCTGTAAAAGAAATAAGCTATTATCTGAACCTTTCACAAAGCAAGGCTATAATCGTTCCTGACCTGTTTTATGAAAATGTGATTAATGCACTTAAAGATGTCAAGCAGAGCGTAAAGGTCATAGTTGCCCGTATTCAGGATGAATTACCCTCTGCATTACAACTTGCATATATAATCAAAAAAGGAAAAGATTATCTGAAGTTTCCTGACAACAGAGGCGGTACTCTCTGGAAAGATTTTATAAAACAAGGAACCGATTCAGTTACTTTACCTCCCATAGTCTATAACAAAAACAAAAACGCCGTAATTCTTTTCAGCGGCGGAACAACGGGCGTTTCAAAAGGAATATGCCTTTCAGACCTTAATTTCAATGCACTTGCAATGCAGGCGAGAATTGCAATGAACTGCGAATTTTCAAGAGGACTCAAAAATCTTTCCGCAATGCCGATTTTCCACGGTTTCGGTCTGGGAATAGGCATTCATACAGTTCTTACAAACAATGCGTGTTGCATATTGCTTCCCAGATTCAACACGAAGATTTATGCCGAAGCTATGAAAAAACGTAAACCCGATTTTATTGCAGGTGTACCCACAATTTTCAAGATGCTTGTTGAATGTGATGAGCTGAAAGACACCGACCTTTCATATCTTAAAGGGATGTTCGTAGGCGGAGATTCTATGCCTGTTGAACTGAAAAAGAAAGTTGATACGTTTCTCAGAAATCACGGAGCATTAATTCAGGTGCGTGAGGGGTACGGGCTTACGGAATGTGTGACTGCAAGCTGTCTTACACCGAAAGACACTCACAAAGAAGGCAGTATCGGCCTCCCCTTCCCCGATACACTTTATAAAATTGTAACCCCGACAACGGAAAATGAGGTTCCGAGAGGAGAAGACGGCGAAATAATCATAAGCGGACCCACCGTGATGCTCGGATACCTCAATAATGAAGACGAAACACAGTTTATTCTGAGGCGTCACTCTGACGGCAGAATATGGCTTCACACAGGCGACCTCGGTTTTATTGACAATGACGGCTATATTTATTTCCGTCAGCGCATAAAACGTATGATAATCACTTCGGGCTACAATGTTTATCCGTCTCAGGTAGAAAAAGCGATAGAATCGCATCCCGATGTTGATTACTGTTGTGTTATCGGTGTTGAAGATTCTTACAAAATGGAAAAAATCAAAGCTTTTATAGTAACTCAGAACGGTGTAAATGAAAATGATGAGCTGAAAAATAAAATCAGGGAACATTGCAGAATGCAGATTGCAGGTTATGCAATCCCTAAAGAAATCGAATTCAGAAAAGAATTGCCGAAAACTCTTGTGGGAAAGGTTGCTTATAAGAAATTGGAAGAGTCGGAGAAGAAAAATAAGTGAAAAATACGAAAAAAAGAAAATCAACTCCTTTCTGAGGAGCTGATTTCCTTTTTGCTCATAATGTTGAAAAGTTCCCTTTATTTTCCTTCAAAGTCTTACACGATGAAATCAGCATCCGCCTGATTCGACCGCAAAGATTTCTGTAATTCTTGTAAGTATTTTCATCAATTACAGAAGTGTTAAAAAGCAACCGAAACCAGCCTTCTGTTTCACTGCATTCTTTAAGTGCTATTTCAAATTTTGAAAGCATATCAGCTCGGCTCTGACCATAATTTGCTTCACGGATATTGGCATAAACACTGCTTGAACTTTTACGGATCTGAAAAATTGTATTGGAAGGTGCCTTTATTTTTTGACAGAGCAATTCTGTATCAGTTGCAAGTTGTTCTGAATATATCAATAAATAGTTTTTTGACATAACACCACTCCTATCATTGCTATTATATCATGTTTCAAAAAATAATCAATGGCAAAGCCATTGTATATCATCAATTCCGAAGGAATTGCATATCATCAAGACGCAGTCTTGCATATCATCATTGCGAAAGCCTGTTTTATACACGCTTCGCGTGATGATATACAGTCCTGACGGACTGATGAGATACAACGATAGCAACGCTATCGTTGATGATATACCATTGCTTTCGCAATGGATAAAAAATACGACAGTCTTTCGACTGTCGTATTTTTGGCGGAGCAGGAGAGACTCGCAGGACTTTGTCCTGCGGAATAAATCCTATTATATGTCCGTGCTCCTCCGCCTTCGGCGAACCGTCGCACATGGACTATGAGTTCGAGTCTCTCTTTTTATTTGCAATTAGTATATATAACAAATAAAGACACCCG
>JAZSPR010000075.1:0-5831 GCA_045537555.1 Acutalibacteraceae bacterium
TCATTTATTGCCTGTTATCGTAATTTTAAAATTGCTGAGTTCTCTGTTCATGACGGTAAACTTATTAACAGACATATTTCAAGGCTTTAAATGTGTATACCATGTCCTTACACTCTTGTTTACCATGTTACTCTTGACACAATGGGCGCCCCTACGGGGTTGATTGTACAATTTTACGAATCCAACACCGCAAGGTGTTCCGAAATTGCGAATTGCGCATTGCAAATTGCGAATTTGAAAGACCTCGACAAATTATTGTTTTATCATTTCAGCAAACTCATCTTCACTTATAACTCTGATACCGAGTTCGTTTGCTTTTCTGAGCTTACTGCCTGCGTCTTCACCTGCAAGGACGCAGGTTGTTTTTTTGGAAACGGAAGAAGCTGTTTTTCCGCCGAATTCTTCAATTATTGCGCTCGCTTCGTTTCTTGTGAATGTTGAAAGTGTACCCGTAAGAACAAAAGTCATGCCTTCAAATCGCTTATCCTTAACTTCTTTTAACGATTTCATATTTAGCCCGAGCTCTTTAAGTCTTTCAATAATATCGTGAGTGCCCTCTCTCTGCATGAATTCATAAACACTCTCAGCCATAATCATGCCGAAGCCGTCAATTGATGCAATATCTTCAATTGATGCATTCATTATTGAATCCATATCACCGAATTTATCGCAGAGGAGTTTTGCCGCTTTCTGACCGATATGACGGATGCCCAGAGCATATACAAGTCTGTAAAGGTCGTTCTGCTTTGATTTTTCAGCCGCTGAGATAAGGTTATCTGCTGACTTTTCACCCATGCGGTCAATTTCTGCAATCTCGTCTCTTTTCAGCGTAAAAATATCAGGAGTAGTCTTTACAAGTCCCTTTTCAACAAAAGTTTCAAGGACTGCTTCACCCATCCCCTCAATATCCATCGCATCACGTGAACAGAAATGAATGAGATTTCTGAGAAGCTGTGCAGGGCATTCGGGATTGATACATCTTACTGCCGCTTCACCGTCTTCACGGACAGTTTTACTGCCGCATGAAGGACATGTGTCGGGCAACTTATATATTGTGCTGTTTTCAGCGTGTTTCACAACACGGACAACTTCGGGAATGATATCCCCTGCTTTGCTGATTATACATCTGTCGCCGATACCGAGCTGTTTTTCGTTTATAAAATCTTCGTTATGAAGTGTGGCACGGCTGACGGTTGTACCGGCAAGAATGACAGGTTCAAAAACACCCGTGGGCGTAAGCACACCCGTTCTGCCGACGTTTACTTCCACATCGATAAGTGTCGTTTCCTTTTCTTCGGGAGGATATTTAAAAGCCGCCGCCCAACGGGGAAATTTTGCGGTACTGCCGAGCAAGGTACGGTGAGAAAAATCATTGACTTTTACAACTGCACCGTCAATATCAAACGGCAGAGTTTCCCTGACTGAACCTATTCTTCTGATTTCACCGATAACATCATCAATATTGTCATATTCATTATAAAACGGAACTGTTCTGAATCCGAGTTCCTTTATAAAATCAAGTGACTGCTTGTGAGAAGTTATTTCAGCACCGTCAACCCGCTGAATGTTGAAACAGAATATATCAAGCTGTCTCTGTGCCGTGATTTCGGGCTTTTTCTGTCGGAGGCTTCCTGCCGCCGCATTACGGGGATTCTTGAAAGGCTTTTCACCGTTCAAATCCTGCTCTGCGGCAAGCTTTGCGAAGGTTTCACGGGGCATATATACTTCGCCTCTGACTTCGATAAGAGGCAGTTCTTTCTGTAATTTAAGAGGAATTGAACGGACTGTTCTTAAATTTGCAGTAACATTTTCACCCACATCGCCGTCACCTCTTGTGGAACCTATGGTGAATATGCCGTCACGGTATTCGAGTGACACGGAAAGACCGTCAATTTTCGGTTCAACAACATAATTTGCATCGGGACATACTTCTTTGACTCTGCGGTCAAAATCCCTGAGTTCATCTTCCGAGAATGCATCCTGAAGGCTCTCCATACGCACTTCATGACGCACTTCTTCAAACTGACCTTCTGCACTTCCGCCTACTCTGTGCGTGGGTGAATCGGCTGTGAGAAGTGCGGGATAAAGCATCTCTATTGACTGAAGTTCCCTCATCATCATATCATAATCATAGTCTGAAATCTCATTTGTATTTTCAACATAATATTTATGAATATGATAATTAAGAGTCTCTCTTAATTCTTTTGCTCTGCTTTCAGCTGTTTTAAAATCCATAGTAATTCCTCCGCAAATCAATAAAAATATTATACCATATTCCTTTTGTTTTTTCAATCTCACAATAATAAAAATCCTGCAGTCTGTACTTGCCAATAATACAAATATATGATATAATATTTTTTTGAGGTGATGTTATGTCAACCGCAACAAATGAAATTGAACTCGAATTATATATTATACGTCACGGTCAGACATTCGGCAATCTCGGAAAAAGTCAGAACGGAGCAAGTTTTACCGACATCCATGACCCGGTACTCACTCCGAAAGGTCAGAATCAGGCTGAAAAACTTGGTGAAAGATTTAAAAATTATCCGTTTGATGCTGTTTTTGCAAGCGGGCTGAGACGTGCTATGCAGACTGCGTCCGAAATTGTAAAAAGACAGCCAGAAACAGGTGCAAAAAATATCATTGTTCATCCTCTTCTGTCGGAAGTGGGCGGTGTCGAGGATGAATATACAGGTCTTTCATTCTCAGAAGCAGAAGAAATGTTTCCTCTCATTACTCTCGCAGAAGGTTTTGACAGAAACGGCAGAATTATAAGCTACACAAAGGGCTGGAGCGACCGTCAACAGCTTGAAAGAGCAGAAAATGTTCTGAAATACATAAAAAGCCGTTACAACAAAGGTTCAAAAGTTGCCGTTGTTGCTCATGCAGCATTCAACACATTCCTTTTTCATTCGGCTCTCGGTCTTGACCCTGAAAAAGTGATTTTCGACCCGCATTTTCTCAATACGGGTGTTACAAAAATCGTATTTTTCAAAGAAGGTACGGGCAGATACAATATAGATATACAGCTGGTTTATCAGAATGACCTTTCACATCTTTATTCTGATTATCCCGAATACTCGCTTGAGCCGTGTTATTTTTAACAATCAGAACCTATTTTCATATAATGTAATGATTGCAAAAAAAATCATTACAAGGAGTTGATAATTTGGAAATTTATCTCGATAACAGCGCAACGACAAAAGTCTGCCGTGAAGCCGCAGATTCGATGATTAAGATGCTCACCGAAAACTACGGTAACCCGTCATCGCTTCACAAAAAAGGTATAGAAGCTTCTGTTGCACTCGAAAAAGCAAGAGAAACGGTTGCAAATGCACTCAGTTGTTCAAAAGAGGAAATATTCTTTACAACAAGCGGAACGACTGCAAACAACACCGCAATTTTCGGTGCCGTTAATGCAAATAAGCGAAAAGGCAACCGCATAATCACAACGTCACTTGAGCATCCGAGTGTAAACGAATGCATGAAAAGGCTTGAAGAACAGGGGTTTGAAATAATCCGTCTGAAAACCGACATAAACGGAGCATTCTCCCCCATGGAGCTTATAAATGCAATAAATCAGAAGACGATTCTTATAAGCATCATGGCTGTAAACAATGAAATCGGCACAATAAACCCGATTAATCAGATTAAAACAGCTGTTAAAAGAACAAATTCTCAGGCACTCATTCACGTTGATGCGGTTCAGGGCTTCGGAAAAATCCCTCTGAATCCGAACAAAGCGGGAATTGATTTACTTACCGTAAGTTCACATAAAATACACGGTCCCAAAGGTGCAGGCGCACTTTACATCAGAAAAGGTGTAAAGATTCAGCCCCACGTTGTAGGCGGCGGTCAGGAGAAAAACATTTTCTCGGGCACAGAAGCTCTGCCCGCAATTGTCGGTTTTGCGTCGGCGGTAAAAGCGCTTCCCAATATAAATGCTGAACTTTCAGACAAAAAAGAACTCAGAGATTACTTTGTAAAAGAAGTGACTAAAATCGGCGGTGTTCACATCAATTCACCTGCAGATGCACTTCCCTATATCATCAATCTTTCCGTTCTCGGAGTTCCCTCACAGACAATCGTAAATTCACTTTCGGAGAAGGAAATTTATGTTTCAGCAGGTTCTGCATGTAAAAAGGGACACAGAAGCGAAGTGCTCACAGCTATCGGTCTTGACGGAAAACGGATTGATTCGGCAATCAGAATCAGCCTTTCAAGATACACAACAAAACATGATTTGGACAATGTCGTAAAAGCAATCGACGACATTGTAAAAAGAATAAGAAGATAAATCGGAGAAGCAAAAAAATGAAGGAAATTATACTTTTAAAGGACGGAGAACTTGCCCTCAAAGGTCTTAACAGACGAACATTTGAAGACATTCTCATGAAAAATATCAGACAGCGACTTCGTCATTCCGTAGGCGAATTCAAATTCACACGTTCACAGTCAACGTGCGTTATTGCACCTGTTGACGAGAATGTTGATTTTGACAGAGCAGTTGACATCATTCAGCACATTTTCGGTGTTGTGGGCATTTCACGTGCCGCACAATGCGAAAAGGATATTGAAGTAATCAAAAGCACGGCTCTTGAATATTTAAGGGATGAACTTTCATTTGCAAGAACATTCAAGGTTGAAGCAAAGCGTTCAGACAAGAATTTCCCCTATAACTCACCTGAAATATGCAGAGAAGTGGGCGGATTCATTCTTTCACATCTCCATCATCTCAAAGTTGATGTTCACAATCCTGATGTAAAAGTTACCGTTGAAGTAAGAGACAATCATGCATTCATTCACGGTAATCAGATCAAAGGTGCGGGCGGTATGCCCACAGGCACGGGCGGTAAGGCATGCGTGCTTATTTCAGGCGGTATCGACAGCCCCGTTGCCGCATGGATGATGGCAAAAAGAGGTCTGTCACTTACAGCAGTTCATTTTGCATCTCCCCCGTTCACATCGGAAAGAGCTGAAATGAAAGTTCACGAACTGCTTAAAAAAGTTGCGAGATACTGCGGAAGAATCGACCTTTATACTGTTCATTTCACGGAGATTCAGGAAGCTATAAGAGATAATTCTCCCGAGGATATGTTTACAATCACCATGAGAAGAATCATGATGAAAATTGCTTCAAGAATTGCCGAAGAAAAAGACTGCGGAGCACTCATAACGGGTGAAAGTGTGGGTCAGGTTGCATCACAGACAATGTGGGCACTCCGTTGCACGGACGATGCGGCTGAACTTCCTGTTTTCAGACCCTGCATCGGTATGGATAAAAATGAAATTATTGAAATTTCAAGAAAAATTGACACTTTTGATATTTCAATCGAGCCTTATGAAGATTGCTGTACCGTTTTCACACCGAAGCATCCCAGAACAAAGCCCACACTCGAAATGGCAATCGAAGCAGAAAAAGCCGCATGGGATGACGAACTCGTAAATAAGGCAATAGAAACTGCAAAGCATCTTGCTATTCACTGATTGCACAAAGTGTGTTTTTTGCAATCAGTATAAAAGCAAAAACAGCAACAATAACTTTTATAACAGCAAGAAATTTTATAATTTTAACCGCCTTTACGGCAACACAAAGATTTTTTACAATAAGCATATTAAAATACCTCCGTTCCCTCGGAGGTATTTTTTACGGTTGAGAAGAAAATATACATACAATAATTTGTCGAGGTCTTTCAAATTCGCAATTTGAAATGCTCAATTCGCAATTTCGGAAGCCCTTCGGGCTTGAATTATATAAATGGGTCAAAGGGCGAAGCCCTTTCCACAATTGAGCATTGCGCATTGAGAATTGAGAATTTTTGTCGAAC
>JAZSPR010000111.1:0-2995 GCA_045537555.1 Acutalibacteraceae bacterium
AGCCCTGCGGGCTTTGATTATATAAATGGGGTTTAAGGGGCTTGCCCCTTCCAACATTATTCTTTATTCATTATTATTTATTCTTTCAAGAATTTGTCGAGGGGACCTCGACAAATTCTGATTTCTGAAAGGAGCAACAAAAATGATAATCCACCCTTTTCCTCCTTTATATGACGAAAACTCAAAGGTGCTCATTCTCGGCAGTTTTCCGTCTGTTAAATCACGCGAGCAGATGTTCTTTTACGGGCATCCTCAGAACAGATTCTGGAAAGTTATTTCTGCTGCCACAGGCAAAAATGAGCCCGTAACAATTGAAGAGAAGAAAGCTCTTCTTTTATCTTCAGGCATTGCGTTATGGGATGTTATCGCATCCTGCGAAATAGAAGGCAGCTCTGACAGCTCAATAAAAAATGCAGTTGCAAATGACCTGACGGAAATAATCAATAATGCCGAAATAAAACAGATTTATGTCAACGGAAAAACAGCTGAAAAATACTATAACAAATATATCCGTGACACCATAGGCAGAACCGCTGTGTGTCTCCCATCAACAAGCCCTGCGAATGCGGCATGGAGTGTTGAAAGGCTTGTAAATGATTGGAGCATTATCAACAAATTTATATGTCCCGTAACAGAGCAGATAAGCCACACTTACACCGAGCCTTATGCAAAAAAACGCATTTCATGCAGAGCTGTGATAATTGAAGACGGAAAAATTCTCCTCTCCCATGAAACAAGACATGGTGATTCTTACATGTCACCGGGAGGCGGAATTGAAAACGGAGAAACAAGCGAGCAATGTGTAGAGCGTGAAGTGCTTGAAGAAACAGGTTATATTGTCAAAGCAATAAAACCCCTTATCACAATTAATGAATACTGCTATGACACCCTTTATGTTAACCGTTATTTTGTGTGTAACATTATCGGTGAGGGTGAACGACAGCTGACCGAAAATGAAAATTATAAAAAAATGCAACCCGAGTGGGTTGATATAGAAAAAGCAACTGAAATTTTCAGTACATATAAAACACTTCCGCCTGATAAAGAGAGTCTGTATCTCAGAGAATATACTATTCTTAAAAAAATAAAATCAGACTTGTAATTTCATATAAAGAATGATAAAATAAATGTAAGGAGGTAATTTTTATGGGTTATTTAAAAATTTTTATTGCACTTATTATGTCATTCGTGATGTTTCTTTCAAACGGCATAACATCACTTTTCCCCGGCACTCCCGCAGAACCAAAATCAGAAGCAGAGCTTCTTGAAATGGCAGACCTTTTTGAAAAGTATGAGCTTTCTGATGAGATTTACGTTGTAAACGGCGGCATTTCAAAGGATGAACGTGCATCAATCCAGTCTCTTCAGGGACTTGTTGCAAGAGACAAGTCAACCATTTTCATAAACTACGGTATGGATTCAAAAACAGAGCTTGCTTTCCTTGAAAATGCGGGATACAAACTTGTTTACACCGATCAAAACGGTAACAACTGGACTCTTAAAAATCTGGTTCCCCGTTTTGCTTCACACATAAAAAATAACAGTTATGTCCTGTTCACATCAACAGAAACAACCGAGCAGATCAATATGGCTTTCAACTATGCAACGGTCTACGGCTGTCTTGCTGTACCCGAATCCTGTGAAGAAACAGCAAAAGCACTCGGCATGAAGAAGACTTATGACCTGACTGAAAAAGAAATCACCGTCAACGATCAGGATGCCTTCTATGAAGAACATAAGGCATTATTCAGAACAGATGCTCTTATTCATCAGAATTATATGGTGTCCGGTCTCCGTGATTTTGCTGTTCAGCAGAACATTTTTATTACATACGCTATGGATTCGGATTACGTTGAACGCACATTCCGTGACAAGGTTCTTTCAGAGCTTGAACCGGCATCAATCGTTTTCGGTTGGTGTCAGTATGAAGTAAAATTCACAGAATCAGTTTCTTCATTCGGTCATTATGTTATTCCCTCTGACCATTGCTTTAACATGACAATTCTTAATGCATGTGAAGCTCAGCAGATAAGCGAAAAGAAAGAAATAAAAGCCCCCGAGCTTGACCCCGAAAAGCATTATATCGCAATCGTTTACAGCGACGGCGACAATGCACAATGGATTTCAAACGGTTTTCAGGAGTTCCACACATGGCAGAGTTACGGACTTGACACTCCGGTAACATGGACATTTGCTCCTCTTATGAATGAATTTTCACCAGTTGCAATTAAAAAAGCAACAGACAACATAGGCAACTGTTCACTAATAACAGGTCCCTCGGGAGCAGGTTATGCGAGAATTTCAAAGATGTCAGCCGATAAGCTTGAAGCATATTCCAATTTTACAGCCGCAACAATGCTCGCTTCAGGTCTTACAACAATGACACTTCTTGACGAGCCTCTCAGTCTTCCCGGTTTCCTCTGGGAAAACAAACTCAGTTATTTTGCAAGATATGACAATATCAACGGCGGTATTTTACAGATTGACCCTTCAAGATATGCAGGCGGAGAAGGTAAAGTATTCTTCGTTGACGATAAGCCTTTTGTAAGTGTCCGTCTTTCACTCTGGTACCCTTCGGGAAATGCTGATGATGTTACAAACGAATGGCTTAAAGAACAAGCTGAAATCGTCAACAACTACCCTGCTGACATTAATTCAATCAGCGGATATTCTGTTATCAACGTTCATCCGTGGACTGTAGGTCCTGACGACTTAGCATATTTTGTAAGCCAGCTTGATGACGGTGTTGAAGTGATTTCAGCAGACGAACTCATAGCCGCAGTCACACAGAATGTTCCTCATAAAACAGCCAAACCCTGATAAACAAAAAAATTACGGACCCGAAAAACGGGTCCGTTCAGACTGTCGAAAAAGTCCAGCAAAAGCTGGGCTTTTTTTCATATATGTGATATAATGTATATGGTGATAAAAAATGTTAGAAGAAAAGAAGAATATAAATAAAAGAAACGACGGAGAAATCGTAAGTTTAAATGAT
>JAZSPR010000038.1:0-4557 GCA_045537555.1 Acutalibacteraceae bacterium
GAAATCCAATGTCTTGCCGATATCCGTGTGCCCGTTGAGGAAGATCCTTGGGCATAAATAGTAAAAGATTGGAGAAATTTATATGAAAAAATTATCAGCAATGCTTATTGCGGTTCTTATGATGGTTTCATTTGCAGCTTGTGGTGAAAAAGAACCTGCAAACAATGATATAGAAAGTCAGCAAAATTATGTATCTGACGCAAACGGCGAAATAACAACACCCTTATTTATACTTAAATATGATGACAGCGTGTGGATTAACATTGAAGATGATCTTAAAAACGAAGCGGATTACTGCTTCGCCAATCTTCAGGTGCTTGACCCCGCAAATGAAGAATATTACTTAATCAATGCCGAAATCGAAGTAAATATTGACGAACCTTACGATTTCCGTGAAGATCTTGTTTATTATGGTTTCAATCAGTATGACTATAAGGTAAACAACGCATATGAAACCGTTAAAATCGGCGGAGTTGACCTTCTCAAATATGATGACGGTGAGGAAACTCTCCTTTACTTTAACCGCATTGAGGAGGCAGGTGCAACCGTTTGCATTGAATTTGATGCAACGGATATAACCGACAGCCGAATTGCTGCTCTTATTGAAGGTATCACATTTAATATTACCGATACAGGTAACGAAGACGGTCCCTGGGAATGGGAAGGCGAGCCCTTCTCTGCTGAACCTGCAAGCGCACAGGCAGGCTCATTGACAGTCAGCTCAACATTTGTTCCGTTTGAAGACCCTGTTACAACCTTTGAAACATTTGACCACTCCGTTGCCGCAATCGGTGACAGAGTATATGTTCTTGTTGACGGTGAGCTCAGTGAGTGCCACTATGACGGTACATGCCTTGCCTTTGTTCAGCCGATAGAGCTTCCCGAAGACGATTATGACAAAGTTGAAGCAACGTCCGACGGCACACTCTGGGTCAGCGGTTCGATGAATGACATTCTCTGCATCAAGGACGGTAAAACAGTTGCAACATATGAAGATATTGATAACCTTGCTATCCATCCTTCAGGTGCTTGGGGCGTTAATTATTTCACTTCAAATGAGTGTGAAATTGTTACATTCAGCGGCAATACATTCACAGCAAAGCCTGTGGTGTTTAAAGAGGCTGACACCATAATGCACCTTTGTGTTGACGAGAATAATATTTATGTCTGTGCCAACGCCGCAGATGACAGCGGACACAAGGTCTTTATTTACAACAAAGACGGTGTTCTTCAGAAAACTCTCTGCGATGCCGAAGGTGAAGGTCTCGGAAGCGTAACGTTTGTTACACAGACCTCTAACGGCTACATTGCTTTTGACGGTAATATGAGAGATGTTCTTCTCTGGGATAACAACGGTGTGTTTATTGCCGAAATCTCTGACAGCGACCTGTTCAGCACAAATTATCCCTGGTTCTGTCATTCAACCGTACTTGACGACGGCAGTATTCTTACAATTATGACCGATGAGCGTGAAGACAGATCGGCAACCGAGCTTGTAGCGTTCGTTGTTAAATGATTCTTTAGATATTAAGTTTCAGATTACTACCGCTTCTCCATATTTTTTATAAAGTATGATCGTAAATATAAAGAGAACCCGGGCAGAGTTTTACACTTTGCTCGGGTCTGTGTTATTTATAAATTGGAATTTGTTTCATTTATGTCCATAACGATGTTATAAACATTGGTGATGATTTTTCGCTTTTTTTGAAACCGCAAGCCTCATAAAAATGCATTTCATCATCATAAGCAACAACCACAATTCGCATATAATCCTTATATTTTTCTTTTACCATATTTACGAGAGTTCTTCCAATTGTTTTTCCGTGATAATCAGGGTCAACAAGAAGATAATGAACGTAGGCATTCATTATTCCGTCATCCATAACACATATCATTCCAATCAGTTTATCGCCATCCCATGCGGAATAAACTGTTTCGTAATTTTTCATTGCAACAGCAAGTTTATCAGGGAAATGCCCTGATGACCATTCAACAGACAGAAACAGCCTTTCTAATTCTTCACAATCAAAATTATGAATATTCGTATATTTAATGTCCATATTACACCTCGTCAAATTTTTATTTATCGAAAGAGAACTTTTTCCACAATCTCCACATTACCTTTTTTTTCACCGTTTACATACTCACCGTTTTGGTAAAAAGGCTTTGAATTGATATTTACTGCAGCTCCGGTAGGCACATATAAAACAGCCTTCATATCTTGTGGTAGAGTAAGGTCGATAATATAATCACCTGAAAGCTTTTCAAACGACAGAGTGATTAATCCCTTTACACTCGGAACTGTACAGTTTATCTTATCAGACAGGGTGTATTGAGGCTCGATTTTAACCTTTTCATAGCCTGCTTCAAGAGGAGTGATGCCTGCAAAATGCTTACTCATTATAACAAGAGGTCCACCGCTCCATGCGTGATTCTTAGTGCCTCGCCAGGAGTCCCAGAATTCCCAGAGAGTAGAATAATCCTCACTCATCATACCCTCATATCTGTTCTTAATTCTGTCTCTTGCAAGTTCATATTCACCCATTTTGCAAAGGGCTTCAAGAACATAGTATTCCATATACGGGCTTGAATTTTTAGTGGTAGTGAGTACGTTGGCAATAGTATCATACTGCTCTTTTTCTGCAAGACCCGACAAAACTGCAAGGGCGTTGGCTCTGTCATCGGGCTTTCTTACATCTTTACTTTTGAAGCCTTCTTCTGTCCAGAGAGCCTTATAACCATTTGCAATAGTATTTTTTCTTTCAGTAATAAATGAGATATCCTCGTCTTTTCCTGAAAGCTCCGCCATTTTTTCTGTGGCGGAAAGGGCATAATAAATCCATGCATTTTCTATGGCTGTCATATCTGCCTTTTTGCCCCAATCAGCCCAATCCCATGAGCCGCCGCGATGAACGACAAGATTATTTTCACCGATTTCCCAAAGCTTCAGGTAGTCAAGGGATGCATCATAAACCTTTTCGATAAAAGCCTTGTCGCCGGTATATTCATAGTAAGTGAGGAAACCTACGATTCCTGCAAGCTGCTGAACGGGAAGTTCAAAATAGTCACCGCTTATGGGAACAACAGTCTGCAGCACCTTTGTGTCGTCAATGTGAGAAAGCATCGCCTCTACACCCTTCTGATACAGCAGGTAGGAATTACTGTCCATAGAGTACATTGTCATAATCATTTCACTTGTAACATCGCCCCACCATTGTGCCCTTTCTCTGTCGGGACAATCCATAAAATTGTCACGCATGGTAACATAGAGAGTACGCAGAGATTTCTGCCACAGAGAATTCATAAATTCATCTTCGCACTTAAAGTCACCGCAGAATGAACTGTCATATCCCGTTTCACGGTATTTAAGAGAAATAACCGTAACTCCTTTCGGTATTTTATAAGTGATATGTTCACCGTTAAACCATCCTAAAGCCTCAAACTCCTGCTCTCCCTCTTTGGTTATATAGGTAGTTGAAACTGCGCCGATTAAAGTGTTTTCCGTTGTTATACGTATCTTTTTCCCCGCAGGTGCCGTAATTTTAAGATAGGGAGTAAGCTGTGCATTATAGGGAATATCAACGGTGATTTTTTCACCGAAAAGACGGCTTACGGTATAGTTTTCATAATCCTTTGAATTCTCATAATCCTTAAGACCGTAATCCTTCAGAAAAGGTATTCCTCGCGGATAAAGCTTGCCGTAAGCCCCCTCACCGCCGACGGCATATTCGATTGCATTTTCCCAATCGGATACATCATAATCTTCATTTATCCAATCGATATCTTTCCTTGCATCGAAATAAATACTGTATTCGGGAAGTCTGTAATTTGGGGGATAAAGAGGGCTGTCAACAAAAGCGTTGTTTCTTTTTACCTTCCAGCTTTTGTCTGAAATTATGGTGATGTTTTCGCCTATGGCTTCAAAAAGGAATCCGCCCTGACCGCTGCCGTTATAGG
This sequence comes from Acutalibacteraceae bacterium, assembly GCA_045537555.1. Classification (GTDB taxonomy): domain Bacteria; phylum Bacillota; class Clostridia; order Oscillospirales; family Acutalibacteraceae; genus UBA1081. The sequence goes on from JAZSPR010000038.1 coordinate 3,958, forward strand.
AATAGCTTGTTTCATCATCCCAGTACCACACCAAAGCACAAATAGAGTTTTCACCCTCTTTAAGGAAAGGCGCAATATCTATACTGTCATAATAGCCGCTGTTTTTATCGGGGCCTCGTTTCACGCTTCCCTCAAAAACAACGGTTTCTCCGTTTATGTAAAGCCAATATTTTGAGTCGGCTGAGATGTGAGCAATAAGCTCTTCAGGTTTTCTTTCAAGACTCACCTTTTTATTAAAGCACATCCAGACATTTTTCTCCGTCAGATTTTACTTATCCCAAATCCATTTCGCATTCCAATCGGTTTTCTCAACCGTAGAAATCACACTGTATTCGGGAATACTGTCGGGAATCTTGTAATTATTTGAAGTCGGAGGCCAAGCGGTCTTAGGAAGACAACTCTGCCTTTCAACTCCCTGGCTCACAGAACGACATGGCTACGATCCGACTTCGTGAAACGAGGTCCCGATGAAAACAGCGGCTATTATGACAGTATAGATATTGCTCCTTTCCTCAAAGAGGGTGAAAACCGGGTTTGTGCTTTGGTGTGGAAGTCGGAGGCCAAGCGGTCTTAGGAAGACAACTCTGCCTTTCAACTCCT
>JAZSPR010000032.1:0-24017 GCA_045537555.1 Acutalibacteraceae bacterium
TGCGGAAAATCGGTGCAAAAGTGCCGAGTTTTTCACATTATGCACAGAGTTTTGAACAACTTTTATGTAAACAACGAGCGAAATTATGTAAACAAAGGGGCAAAAAAAGACGAAATTTTTTCAAAAAACCCTTTACAAAACTTAACTTCTCTTATATAATGAATAGGCACATTTTAGAAAAAACCAAATACGCTGCTATAGCTCAGTCGGTAGAGTGCATCCTTGGTAAGGATGAGGTCACCGGTTCAAATCCGGTTAGCAGCTCCAAAAAAATGACAAGTTTAACAGAAGCTTGTCGTTTTTTTTATGCCTTACGGTAAATAGTGTCACTTGCGCTGATGAATATAGATTCATTATCGTAATATATAATTAAAAATATAATTTTTTTGAAATTGTTTACAAAATATTCACAAAATAATGTCTGAAACTTTCTGAAAGTTACGCTTTTGTTACGCTATGTATGTTATAATACTTTTAAAATAAGATAATTATGTAATATAAAAGATAAAAAGGAATGATATTTATGAAAAACACCTTTATTTCTTCAAACAACGAAAAGAAAAAGGTGGTGGTCGGCTCAGTTGTAGCTGTTCTTATATTCATTGTGCTTATAGTTGTGATTGTGGTTACACATCACAGCGAGACATACACCATGGTCATGAATGCGATTGAAAAAACAGAAGCAAAAGAACAGTTTGTTCTTGAATTTCAGTCTTCATCGCTTATAACTTACGGTGAAGTGATGCAGCAGACGACTTCATCAGGTTACATAGGTGCAAAAAAGAACCTTGATGAAGTCTATATTCATATGAATACGAAAAGTGAATCATTTCCCGATGCTTCATCCGATTTTGATGTTACGGCTTCAATGTATTCCGACGGTGAAAAAGTATATGAACATGTCGGCGGAATTGATACAGAGCTTGATATGACGGTTGAAGAGTTTAATGAGATTGTTTCGCAGTACAGATTGTACAGATACAACGACTCAGATGTAATTGAAGTTGCATTTGACGAAAACAAACTTCCCGAATATAAAAATTCAGGTGATATGACCGTTACATTGAAAAAACCCGAAAGGGAAGTCCTGAGTGCTTATGCCGGTACCGTTTCAGCCATTACGGGTGAAGATGTGAAACCGTCAGATCTGACAATAGTTTCGGCTAAGGTTGTTTATACAATCTATAACGGTGAAGTCGGTGCTCAGACATGCAATTTCGATGTTGAGTATACGGATGAAAGCGGAGAAAAATTCAGATTACAGTCTTCATCCCATATTCTTTACTTTGATTCTGACGAAGAAACAGAATCTGTTGAATTTATAGATATAACTCAGGAACAGGAGGGTTAAAAAATGAAAAAATTATTTGTATCATTTATTTCATTTTTGCTTGCAATCATAATAACTGTTTCAGGTACATTACCTGTAATCGCGTATGCTTATGATGGCGAATCTTCATTAAGTGAAGAACCTTCAACAGATATTGCCGAAATTGTCTCTTCAGACATGAGTCTTGAATCGGCAAAAAGTAACGTTGACGGTTATTATTCTCTTAATGACTGGACTGCGGCTTACCCCGAAGGCTTGTATGTTGTTGAATACAGCACATATGAACTTTCCGAGGGCGGTACAGATCCCGAAAATCCCGAAGATGTTTATCTCGGAATCGTTGTTTACCGAATCGGCGGTTGTAATCAGGCTGCTACAGTCAGATACATAACCTCATGTTCAATAGGTGACAAAGAAACTTATCCCACCTCTCTCGGTGAAATCTATTTTGCTCCCGGTGAAGACAGAGCAACTGCAAAAATCAGAATTGTCAATGATGATAAAAGAACAGGCAACCAGCTTCTTATTTTCATGCTTGACAGCGCAACAAGCGGTGATATCTCTGTTGCTTCAAAAGCAGGTATCAAGATTTATGATGATGAACCTTTTGTTCCTTCAAAGGTATCAATGAGTCTTAAAAAGTCTGTTTCCGATAAATCTGACGGTAACGTAACAGTAGTTATCAGCCGTACCGAAGGCATAAATGAAATGTGTACTGTTCACGTTGCAACTAAAGACGGCAGTGCAAAAGCAGGTGTTGATTATGTTCATACTGAAAAAGAAGTTGTCTTTGCTGCGGGACAGGATACTTATGAGCTTGTTATACCTCTGATTCAGTCTGATGTAAAAGATGAAACACAGAAAAACTTCACTCTGAAACTCTCTGACCCCAAGGGTTGCGAAATCAAGGATGATGATACTCTTAGAATGAGTATCACAAATAAAATCGAAAATGAAGCAAAAAAACTTACAGACGTAAAAGATATGACAGCTGATGTGCCTTCGTCTGATGATGAATCATCACTTATTGATTCGGTTCAGTCGGTTGTTAATGTCAATGATACACTTGACAGAGCAGATATGCTCCGTACAGCCATAGGTTCCGTAAACGGCACAGCAGTCCAGAGTGTCAATGACACCGTATTCCTTGCATCAGCCGGGCTGAAATCTGCATGGGAAGATAAATTATATGTCTTTGAATCTGATTTTAAACAGAGATATTGCAGTTACAAAAAGGGTTGGACTGCATATTCAACATATACATACGGTAACGAAGAGCTGTATCTTACTTCAAAAGAGTCATATAATCTGAATCATTTCAGTTCACTTATAACACATTTCAGAAATCACGACTCAAAGGATGCTCTCGGCAATCCGAATACCATTCTCGGTTATCTTCAGGCTTCAGGTGCAGCTGACAAGAGTGGATGGCCCGGTTACAAGCATTCCGATGTTTATAGCGGAAATGACATTAACTGGATGAATGAAAAAGGAATGTATATCCTGAGTGATTACAACAGAACAAACGTTGATTTCCGTGAAAATCCGAAGGAATTCAGTTTTACTCATAATAACGCAAGACTGACAGGTACAGCCGGATTTGAGGGAAGTGACGCAAAGCTTTTTTATATGCTCTATGATGATGACTGGTGGGATGACCATAACTTCATTATGGGTGACACAGAGCTTGTAAGAACAGTCATTCCGTTCAGCGTTTTTGATACATCGGGAGATTCTCCCATGGACGACCTTGTGTTTATCAAAGATTCAACTGATATCAATAACAGCACTCTTGAATTTACTCATGATTACTATAGATGGGTTATTACCGTTGATACATCAAAGGGCGGCGGTATCGGTGTTGCAGACAGCAAAGCAACAAATGACTTTGAAAAATACGGTTTTTATGTAGGAAGCAATATCAAAGTCACAGGTACATATATCGGTACGGTTGCCAATAAAGTAGCTCCCGAAATGCTTTATATGCGCGGTCCCGACGGTGTGATTCATAATTCTGCAAAAAACACTGACAGCGGCGGTACGGCAGTTTTTTCTTTCACTTTTGAAACGCTCATGGAAATAAACAAACAAAGACTGACCGATAAATACGGTTTCACAGACGAAGAAGCCGAAAAGCATGAAAACGAGACAGTTCTTCCTTCAAACAGTATTAATTCTCTTTATAACATAAATAATAAACTTTCATTTGATATCACTTTCACAACAAAACAGTCAATAACTGTTAATTTCAAAAATCTGCCTGTTCTTTCAAATCTCATTGTCAATCAGGACGGTTCTGTTGAAAGTAAATCAGCTTATGAAAAGCGTGTAACTGATGCATTAAAGGATTCCGTAAAATTCTATGATGAATCAGGTGTTGAACTGACTCCGGAGCTCAAGGTCAATACTGACAAGGGTTATGCTGTATATGATGCTGTAGAATTCAGCTATATCAATGCAAATCCGAGAAGAGTTTCCGTAGGTGCCGGTGCATCTCTTGTTTTCGGCTCAAATCTTTACGAAGTGGATTTTCAGGAAATAACAGACGGACTTGATATTCCGCTTTCATCCTGCAATCAGATAAAATCAGGTGTTGTTTTCACTCTTTATGATGAAAACACAACTTATATCGATCCTTCAATCACAATCGGAAAAACATCGGTGTCAACAAAATCAGGTAATGCTTATTCTCCTGTGTATATCGCTTCATCAATCGACGATTCGATTCCTTATGAAGCACTTTACAGCGACACATCAGAAAATCCTCCCATCATGTATTATACCGTAAACTTTATTATTTCGGATATTTATGTCGGTAAAAAAGCCGGTGAACCGAAAGATTTTGATGTAAATGTCTATTATCAGTTTATGGTCGGCGGAACAAATGAAAGACTTTTTACTTTCACATTCAAAGGCGGTTCTCCGTTTGCGGAGGCTTCTGATGTAAAACTGAGAAATCTCAATTCACGTTTTACCAGTATTGATGAATCAACAAATCCTCTTGTTGATAAAAAAGCATTCAAGCCCTATGTAGAACTTCTCGGTTATACAACAAGCGGTTATGAATATGCAATGTATATTCCCACTTATTATAACCATGTGGAACCTGAGGGTGAGTTTGCTGCAGAATACAATTACCTTTTCAGGGGCGATGACGGAATCGGAATTGAAATAACAGGTTTTGATAAGAATACTACCGCAACATCTTCTCAGAAAGATGACGGAAAATCAGAAATTGTCGCATCAGTTGATGCAGAAGAAACACAGTATGTATGCGGAAAACTTCCCGACGCACAAGGCACAACAGGTGAAGCCGAAGAATATGCATCACCTTATTTTGAAGAACAGAAAGAGTTCTATACATATAATGAACACCAACCTGCTCTTTACGGTTTCAAATTAGGTTTTGATTTCGGCGGAATTCCGCTTTTCCTGACAAAAATCTTAAAGATAAAAGGTCATGACACAGGGTCAAAAGTCGCAGGTTTCTTTCTTAATTCCGGACCCTATGTCCAGTACGGTGACGGTACTGTTAAATTCGGTGTCAGAATCGGAGGTACAGGAGCAGAGAATCTTAATAAAGCACCCACTACAGGTACTGATGACCCTTATGTCTTTGAAGATGGTGCACTTTCCGATCTGTTTGCAGAAGAAACCGATATGCTTTACCCGGATAACATGCTTGATGACGATCAGCTTCTCGGTGCAAACGGTGCACAGCAGGCAAGACCGTCAAAATCCGAAGCATTAGGTAAAATCAATACAGGAAAAAGCCTCGCGGGTTCATTGGTGATTGATGCCAATGCGCAGTTTGTGTACAATAAGCTGACACATTCATGGGATTTCAATCAGTTTCAGGCTTCATTTACCGTTGCAGGAGCATTTACTGTAAATATTCCCATTCCTTATACAGCTAATTTTGTTTATTTCACATTTACAACAAAAGTACAGCTCACGCTTGCAACAGGATTCTCTCATACGCTTTCTCATATTGATGAAAACGGCAAACATCATTATGTCATTACATGGAACGGTATAACCGTTGCTCCCGGTTTCGGTCTTTCGGGCGGATTCGGTATAGGTGCATCCGGTATCGCATCAATTGAAGGCGGAGCTTCTCTGGATCTTACAGTTGCCGCAGTTCTCGGTAAATATTCATATGTCGGTCCTCAGCAGCAATTTGATATTTACAAATCAGATGAATCTGCCGGAATAATCACTTATAATTTTACGGGCAACTGGGAAAATTACAGTGATGCTTCTTCAGGAACGGGACTTAATGATTTCTACGGATACTGCTACAATAAAACACAGTGTGTATCATCCTCAAAGGGTGATAAACTCGTATTCGGTGCTCAGGGCTCCTCAATCCAGATTGTCGGTATCAGAAGCAATCAGGGCGGTAAAATGCGCGTAACGATTATGGATACGGCAAAGAACGTTCTGAAAACACAGGTTGTCAATATGTATGCCGATTCACTCAGACCCGGTGAACTTTTATTCCATTGGGCACTTGATAATTATACGGAAGACACACCCGAAAACAAAGCATTCCGGTTTATAGTGCAGATTGAAAATATTTCAGACGACAGTCAGAAATGTTTCCTTCAGCTTGACAGTATCCGTCTTTATAACAGAATGTTCTATGATGAGAAAACAGAATTCGGTTTTGTTCAGAGTACTAATTTCAAAATCGCCTTATTTATAAAATTCTGTATTCTCGGTTTCAATATCTCTCTTGAACCGGGATATATGCTTATTGATTATGTAGCATTTGACGGTGTTGAATCAGAAGATCCTATTGAGAAGGCAACCCTTACTCTCGGCACTATAAAAGCAAAGAAAACATGGGATGTTTCTCCCAAACAGACCATGAGGAAGGCTGCAGCAGATATACCTGTTCTTACGGCTGAAACAACTCTCAGGGAAGTAAATAACGATTTCCCCGAATATTTTGATACAGGTGAGTTTGCCAATAAGAAGGAAAAGACACTTCTTATGGATGATATTGAAAATACATCCAAAACTCAGGTTATAAACTATAATGATGATATTTATACTTTCTATACTGTCACTCAGAAAAATGAAGACGGTACATCATCAGATTACAGACTCTGGTATGCAAAGAACGGCGTTGTTCAGGGTCTTGTGACAGAAAGCGTTTATATTGCAGATTTCAGCGCATTTATTGACGGTGACGGAAAACTTGCGGTTGCTGTTACTGCAAATGACAGTTCTGTTGTCTCGCTTGTCAATTATCCCGATGAAACAGCAGACGTTACTCTCAGCGACGGTACTGTAATCAGAATTACCGAATCAAATCAGCTTACTGAACTTACAACACGTACTTGTGTTAAGCTTGCAGTTTTCAATGATGCTGCCGATAAGTTCAGCGAAGTATATACTATAGGCGGAACAGACGGTAACTCAGTTCAGGAAAGCCTTATAAAGGGTATATCTAATATTGACGTAAAACGAAGAACAGACGAAGGCAGAAACGCTGTATTCTATGTTGTGGATTCGGAAACTGATGTTGATGCCCGATTTGATCTTGAAATGGAAGGCTTTAATCCCGAACAGGATGCAGTTGCTGTTTCAGAGGGCATTCAGAATTCACTTTATAAAGGCAGTGCAGAAATTCATTACACAATAAGAACTTCATACGGTTATACAGACGGCATGAAGATACCTCTTGATTCTGTTCTTCAGGACCTTGAAAAACCCGGTTTCAAAATCCTCGGTCTTGATGTCACAATGGCAGATGCAAGAACTGTCTGCCTTACATATGAAACAGAGCTTCCTTATGCTCTCAATGACGGATATACAGGTACACTCAGACAGATTCATTACCGTCAGGGACAGTTCAGTTCCGACGGAAAATCAATAACATTCGGTGACACAATAATTGTCGATTCCGTATTTGATTACGATGAAAACCTTTCTGTTGTTTTTGCAAATGAATCTGAAATTCCCAAAGTTTATGTAAATCAGGTTAACGGTGAACTTAATGAAGACATAATTCTCGGTCATGTTCAGATTAAAAATGCAGTTATGACAAAAAACGGTGATGCAATCAGAGGTATGTCTCCCGAACCCTGCCTGTTCTATAAAACAAATTCAGGCATCAATTATGTCACATTCACAACACTTAATGCTATTGCAAACGGTACCGCAACAGAAAAAGACAAAGTCGGAGGTCTTTATAAGGGGATGTTTGACGAATATGAAATCTCAGTTGATGAAGACGGCGTGATTTATCTCGTTTTCGTTACAACAGACGATTCCGATTACTGTGACAGACTCATGATAGCTCAGTATAATGCAGACGACCGCACATGGAATAAACCCAGAGCTCTCACTTATACAGATGCTTATGACCCTGAAGCATATCAGAGACATGAAGATACAGGTTTTGTTGAATTCTCCCGTTTCTCATCATTCATTGATGCAGAAGGTAATGTTTCGGTTGCTCTCAAATCATCATACGTACCTTTCAATTACGGTTATTACTCTGATGAAAGCCTTAATACATCTGATACTCCCGTTGATTTCAGTAAGTATTACGATGATGTGATCATTGACGAAAACGGTGATTACAAACCTGTTATGACAGTCGGCATTCCCGACCATTCACATGAAAATGCAAGAACAGATATATATATGATTTCATTTGAAAATATGGTTGCCGCTATTGATGTTTCGGGATTTGAACTTTCAAATAACATTTTTGTTGAAGACCAGTATATCAGCGTCGGTTTCAGAATGGAAAATATCGGTGACTACCGTCTTACCGATATGGAAGCATCACTCTATTACAGAGACACAAACAACAGCATATCAACAATTGCTACACAGACGCTTTCAGGTTCTCTGTTGTCAGGTGATTCATTTGCAACAGAAATCGGCTTCACGGTGGATGACAGAATTATTCATCCCGATACCGTTCTCGGTGTTGCAATCAGAGATAAAGACGGTGTGAGAACTCTTTATGATTCTTATGATTCATATATTCTCAATACCGATGATAACCCCGATAACGATAAAGAAGCATGTTATCATATCATCAATGACCGCGTGGAGCTTATGTTTGAAGCAACAAATACCGATATAAACAGCGAAGGTATTCTCAATTATGAAATAAATCTTGCAAATATCGGTATGCTTGATGCTCAGAAGGATGCTTTTGTCGCATGTAATCTCTATACAAAGGATAATGAATCAAACAATTACTCATTTGAGAGAACATTGTTCCGTTTCAGCGTTCCTTTTGAGCAACTTGCATCAGGCGACATTGTATATATCACAGATAAATATAATGTCAGCGATTATCTTGATGAAAACGGTGAAATTTATTACAATTACACCGTTTCAACACAGGATCAGCAGTATACAACAACAAATGATGCGGTTACAATAAACCGTGCACAGCAGATTCCCGAAATTGAAGTCACAAACATTCTTCATTCAAGCGGTGCACCCGTGATTATGAACGGCAGAATGGTCCGTGACATGAAACTCGGTGATGAAATTGTAATAAACGGTGATGTTATTGCAAATGCATTCGATGAATCCTCATTGAGACTTTATGAAATCGGTTCCGATTGCCTGAGCATCGATAACAGCGCTGCAGACGGTTCAATCCGCATCAAAGCCGTGAATCTCCCCGATAACAGCGAAGGTTATGTCAAAGTCCTTCTCGGTATCCGTGATATTGATATCTATAAATATTTCTATATCCGTATTTCAAATACCGATACCGTTGACTTTGAAGAAAAACTCACTTCGGGCGGCTGGATTCAGACAGGTGCAAATAAGCTTTATGCAAATAATTACAATCTTCTCACAACAGAAACAGACGGCGGTGAACTGACATTCGGTTTCGTCGGTGAAGACCTCAGAATTTACGGTGATCAGCTCACAAACGGCGGTAAATTCAATGTTGTCATAACCGATTCCGACGGTAATGTTGTTGCAGAAGAAAAAGTTTCAACCGAATCAGAGCTTGATAATCCCGGAATGCTCCTTTATGCATCCGAAAAGCTTGAAAACGGCAAATATAATGTAAAAATTACGGCAGACCTCAGCGAAGGCGAAAAACTCAGCCTTGACTGTGCAAAATTTGTAATTGACCTTTCACAGGTTGATATAACCGAATACGCAAAGGTGACCGAATTTAATGAGATTCTCGATGCACCTCTTCTTTCAGGCAGAACAAGAACTGCACAGTTTACTCTTGATTTCAACCGTGATATAACTCTTGCAGAAGGAAAGTCACTTTCTGACCTTAAGGTTTATTTCGACGAATACGAAACAGTTGACGGCGAACTTAAAAAGACAGGTGAAAAGGTAACATTCACAGCTTCTGAAATCAGGGATAACCGCACACTCGTATTTGAAGGTGCTCTTTCAAGTAAAGCAGGTTCGGTTATGAAGTATGTTCTCTCCGATTCCGATATCCCCGAAGGTTTCATTGTAACAGCTTCAAACGGAAATGCTGCAGAAACGGCAATTCCTTCATACGGCGATGTTTCCTATGTTCTCAAAGAATCAGGAATCATGTCCGTTGTCGTTGCCGATGATGATGAAATGCCTGACGGCAGTATTCATAAGAGTGTAAAGGTCAAGTTTATGACAACACCTGATATCAGCCGTCTTGCAGGCACAAAGTTCGTTTATAAGACAACTGATAAGGATAACACTCAAAGAGAAGTATTCTTCAATTTCGTTAAGATGACAGACGACCCGAGAGTTGCTGTTTACAGAGCAGACAGTCTTGAACTCGACAGAGAAGAAATGAGCAAGCTCTTCAGCTTCAGTCAGGGTATTGTTCTTAATGAAAACAATTATGCACTTATCACTTCCGACGGTGATTATCTTGAAAACGATGTAACAACGGTTATCAATGATACAACACTTCTCGATATTGAATATGAAAAGCTTAAGAATGAAAAAGCTCCTTCGTTGAGTGTTGTTTCTGAAGATGAAACAAAGACTCTTGTTCTTTCTGTTCCGTTCAACGGCGGACTGAACATTGAAAAAGTAATTGAAAACAGGGAAGCTTACGTAACCGTAAAAGCAACGGTGACAGACAGCTTAGCAACTGCAGAAAATGAACTCATTCTCACAATTGCCGAAAGTGAAAAAGCATCAGAACTTGCATTCACTTGTGATATAACAGATATCTTCACAGCAGGAAAGACAATTGAATTTGCACTTGTAAGTGATGCAATCAGTTATACCGGTGAAAATGAAATCACAAACGATGAAGATAAAATTGCAGTAAATCCCGCTCTTGAAGATGCAGAAAAGCTTACAGTAAATACAGATAAGTATATCGTTTCTTCCGATATCTTCTTTGAAAACGGTGAGTTTGCACCTGAAAACAATATTCTTTGTGCAAGTGTCACATTCTCATATGAAGCTGATGAAACACTCCTTACAGGCTCAGCTCTCACAGTTTATGAAGCTGTAACAACATATGATATCAACACCGTTAAGAACCATGTTCTTGTATTCGATTCAGCTGAAACTGTTCAGGATGAAAACGGTTCATATACAAAGGCTGTTTATAAGTCTGCAGACGATGTTTCATTCGCTTATGAAGAAACGGCAAAAACATTTGTAACCGATAACAGAATTGTTCTTTCGGAAGATGCAGATGATAATGTTATTCTCAACTGTAATGAACTGAATGTAAGCAGAGTTACAGCAGAAGATGCAACTCTCAGACTTGAGGAAAACGGTGAACTCGGTTATAATATCGTTCTCGAAGTCCTTTACAATGAAGACATTAATGTTTTCTCTGATAACAGAGTTTATGCTGTTGTAAATGCAGAATCAGCAGGATTTACAAAGGAAATTCTTCTCAGTCTCAGAACAGCAGAAGACAGAAAGGCTGTATTTGTAAGCGACTATCCCGTAACACTTGATGCTGATGAAGTAACATCATTTGAAACAAGACTGAGAATGAAAAATGCTCTCGGTGAACTTACAGACAGCAGAGGAATTGCTGTTTCCGAGTATATCGGTTCAGCAACACTCATTGCAGATATGCGTGAAAAGGGTATTGCATCCGATTCACGAATCTCGGTAACAGAAGCAGACGGCAACAACCTTTCAATCGTTGCAGAAATCACATTCAATGAGAAAATCAGAGAACTTTCATTCAAGGATTCAACCGTTAAAGCATCTGTTTATTCTCAGTATGTTGATTCAGTCAATGCAATGTCTCAGGTTACTCTTGAATTTGAAAATATTAAGGATGAATACACCGCCGTTTATACGGGTGTTGTTGAAATCCCTGCAGATGTAGTTTCCGTAAGCATTACACTCTGTGATTCAATCAATACCGGTAACAGCGCTCTTTATAATACAACAAAGACGCTGTCTTTGAGCAATGTTATTCCCGAAGCTGATTACATAAAAGCTTCAAAACTTACAGTTCTTGATACGGCAATTATTAATAATACCGACAATGAAATAATCGACAGTCTTCATGATGTTTCAATCGGTGTCACATACTCAGGTAATATAATTGCTGAAAATCTTGACGGTATCACTCTTGATGTTCATGTTGACGGTATCAAAGGCAGAGAAAACGTCACATTCGCAGTTGAGAGAGTAATCAATAACAATTCTCTCGTATTTGCTCCCACGGAATCAATTGATTGTAACGGCTCCAATATAATAACCGTTTCACTCATTGATGCAGTTATCACACTCGGAGAAAACAGCCGTGTTTACGCCAAAAACGGTTTATCTGTTGTTCTTGCTCTTCCCGATATGTCAGAAAAATTTGTCTGTGCAACACCCGACATTCCCGATGTGCCGGACACTCCCGATGTTCCCGATGAAACAACAACCGCGGAAGATGAATCGGTAACTGTTGAAAAAGAAACAACAACTGCTGAAGACGAATCTGCAACAGTTGAAAAAGAAACTACAACAGTAAAAGAAGAAACTACAACCGCAAAAACAGAAACCACAACAAAAGTACCTTCCGGTTCTGTAAACACACCCGGCACAGGTGATACGCGAATCTTCATTCCGCTTTCTGTCGCAGCAATAATCGGTCTTGGCGTACTTCTTGTAATCAGAAAGCGTGAAGAAAAGTAAAACCTTAACTTGAATTTACGGGAGAGGGGAGCCGTAAGCCCCTCTTTCCCGATAAAAAAGGAGGCTAATTTATGAAAAAGAGAATCATTTCATTGTTTCTTGCCGTGATAATGCTGATTTCCGCAATTCCTTTTGCATCTGCCGAAGAGGTTGTTATTGATGCGGATGCACAGTACACCACTATCAGCACTTATGCAGAATTTCTTGATTTTCTTGACAATGCCTACAATTTCGGCGACCTTGAATATTACAGACTCTCAGCCGATATTACAGCAGACGGCAATGTTATCGGTGAATACAATATGAACAATATCGTGTTTGACGGTAACGGACATAAAATAACAGGTCTTAATATTGAAAACGCATTGTTTGAATCAATTAATGGCAGTTATTTCCGTAATGTAACATTTGAGAATGCAACCGTTACGGGTTATCTTTCGGGAAACAGTCTTGATGTTGCTGTCCTTTCACAGAGCACATCAGATTCATTCATAACAAACCTTGTCTTTTCAGGTTGTAACGTGATTATTCCTTCCGAAGGCAGTATTTATGCCGCTTTCGTTTCAGCAAACAACGAAGGTAACATCACCAACTGTATTATTGACAGTAATTGTTCAATTACGGCAGATACTTCATATGCTGACCCCGATGCCGAAATCCTTATCGGCGGTATTGCAGCATATAATTCAGGTGACGCTGTTGTTACAAACTGTATTTCAAAAATGAAGTATACGTCAGCAGACGGACCCCTTTATTCACTCGGCGGTATCGTTGCCGAAAACAGAGCAGTTGTCACATATTGTTATTCTGCCGTTGCTTCATCCGATACTGCAGAGGACTTCGGTTATATTTACGCAATTGCAGGCGGTGATTATTATAATCAGTTCCATGTTCATAAAGAAGACGGAAAATTTAATGTAACCGAAACAGGTTATACAAAAGATTATTCTGCAATGGATGTGCTTGAATTTGCCGCTGAAATGTCAGAAACAGTAATGAATGACAATACAAATAATCTCTACGGTAAGCGTCCTGATGAAGACCTTCCCGCATTATGGTCTGTTGAAAACGGTGACCTCTGGTTGTCTTTTGACGGAAAAACAGGTCAGGTTTATTTTTCTTTTGCCGAAGATATTGCTGATAATATCAAGAATAACGGTATTGCAAAAAATTCCAATCCCGATATTAAATCTGTAAGTTATTATTTCTGCGACACAAATAACACAAAGGAAGTTATTCCGGGAAAGAAATTTTCTGTCCGTGTGGGTAATTATTCAGGCGGGAATTATGTCCGTAACTATGTTGACCTGCATATAAGAACAACTGATTATAAGGTTGTCAATGCCGTTATTTCAAAACCTCTTCAGAGTTACGTAAAAAATATGGATAATACTTTTGACGGTGTAGAAGGCACATATTCAGATATGTTATTTGCTCCTGTTATTACTTATAACACAACGGATGCTGTCTGCAACGCAAAAATCAATATTTATCCTTTCTGTACTTCTGCTGGTCTTTCAAATGTAAGCTCTTTTGATGAAATAAGATATCTTATGTTCAAAGGCGAGGGAACTGAAAGTAATCCTTTTGAAATCGGCTCTGCTTATGAACTTATGGCTTTTTCTCATTATGTAAACTACGGTCTTTCATTCGGTTCTCTGAAATATAATGAGGCTTCTTATGTTCTTACTGCCGATATCGACCTCAATTATGCTGATTTTAACCCCATCGGCTCATACAGTTCAGACGGTTCAACAGCTTTCAAAGGTCATTTCAACGGTCAGGGGCATTACATCAGAAATCTTCGTATTATCACAACCAATTCATACACAGGCTTTTTCGGCATAGTAAAAGGAACCGATACTCAGAAAGCAGTTCTTGAGAATATCACTATTCACGGTGCAGACGTGGCTGATGCTGATATCAACAATAAAGCTGATATAAAAGGTGTTCTTGTTGCTCAGGCAGAACATGCAACAATCAGAGGTTGTGTCGCAATGGGTGATATCTCGGGCGGTACATTTATCGGCGGTCTTGCAGGTTACACTTATCATACAGATATTATAAACTGCGGTACTGATGTGAATGCTTATTCATATCATCAGTGGACCAGACTCGGCGGTATTGTAGGTAATGCAGAATACACAAATATTATAAATTCTTACACATTGTCCAATCCTCATGCATTCCAGGTCATTGACGAAAGTTATGTTGATGTCGGTATTATAGCAGGCAGAAGACTTGAAACAAATTATGAGCATTGCTATTATGACAATATGATACCCTCATTCAGTTATTCAGACATGAATGCTTCTGAATTATCGAATATTTATTCAAAATACGGCATGACAACAAGGAATTTCATGGATGAACTTATTTATTATTCGGCTGTCAACGGTTATGAAACAACATTCACGCAGTCTGAATACGGAAAAACAATCCCCGTTGCAAGTAATGATGCTCAAGCTCAGTATATTGCAATGTGTGCAAGCACTTCTGCAGGTCCCGTTAAATTCGTCTATTATCCGACCGAAACATGGCATAAATTCAAGTCAGGCAGTGCTACAGTATTCGTTGAATCCGGCTCTGATAAAGAGTTAAAAGATATTATAATCAAAGATTTTAACGGTAATACGGTTGATGTTGATTATAAAATAGAAGACGGTGTTGCTTCATTCCGTATGCCTTATTTCTCCGTAAAGATATATCCTTCATTTACGGAGCCTTATCTTGACGGTGACGGTACTGAAGCAGACCCTTATAGAATTGCAAGTTACGATGATCTTGTCTTTATGGCAAAGCAGATAAATGAAAATAATCCCGATGAAAAATACAGGGACGGTTATTATCTTGTTGTAAATGATATTGATTGTGATTACAATGAGATTCCCGTAATAGGTCTTGCAGACGGTGATAAAGCCTATGAACATGCATTCAGAGGCACGTTTGACGGTAACGGCAATAAAATCTATAACGGTATTATAAAAACAACAACAGCTTATGCGGGTATGTTCTATGCACTTGAAGGTGCTGAAATACGTGACGTTTATTTTGAAAACCTCATGGTTTTGCTTCCTTCATCCGTTACTGCAGATTTCAAAGCAGCTTTTATTGCCGCTAATGTCGTTCATTCGGATGAACCGACAAAATTTGTTAATATATCAATCAACAAGTGTTTTTATAGTTTATCATCCCCCCTGAACGGCATTTCATCAACAAGTTCTTTCTCCTTCCTTGCAAATAATGTTGTTTCTGATGTTGAATTTATAAATTGTCTTTTCAAAAATTCAAACATGCGCGGTTCATATGTAGATGAGATTAAAAATAAGGTATTCCTGTGCGGTGTGTATGATTCTTATGCGCAGATTACAGCGAAAAATGTTCTTGCATTAGATTATCTTTCTGATTTTGCTCTTTTATATAATGCAAATCCGGGTAATATTGCAGAAAGTGAGAATGTATATCATACATATCTGATAGAAAATGATACTTTTTTAATTCATAAGCTTATTGCTGAGTTTGTTGTATTTACCTATGCAACATCATATGAATTTGAAGATATCATGAATGATTATGCAAAGAACAATCTTATGTCTTATGAACCTGCAGTCTGGTCATCAATAAATGATGAAACAGACATTATTCTCGGAATAAGTGACGACATCTCATTTGATTACAATATCATTTATGATGATGTATTTACAACAAACGAAACAAAGCTTATTGATATGGAATACGCTCCTTCAGAAGCTCGTGCAGGTAAAGAAGTCAGTATATGTTATTATGCAGATGCAGATGTAAGTAATCTCTCTGTTAAAACAGAATCAGGCAAAGATGTTCCGTTTACAACAGACCTTGCATATCAGGAGGCACAGTTTGGTGTCATCAGATTCACAATGCCGTGGGAAGATGTAATAATCACAATTAACAGTAAGGAAATCGAACCCATTCTTATGGAGGGTATCGGAACCGAAGAAGACCCCTATGTTATGACACGAAGAGAACATCTCGTTCTTGTTGCTAATGTCATAAACGGTTTTACAGAGCAGTATAAACCCTCCGCAGAATACGTTGATTATGACAAGGCATACTATATCATTGAACGTGATATCGATATGACAGGTGTTACATGGGACGGTATCGGTACAAGTGATGTCTACTTCTCAGGTCAGATTGACGGTCAGGGTAATTACATCAAATTCCTCAATAAAAATTCAATAAGACCCGACGGTAAGAATGCAGGCTTGTTCACAAGACTTAAAGCATCAGCTGTTATTAAAAATCTTAAGCTCGAAGAAGCTTATGTTTACATAACAGACACATATCATAATGCCGCAGGTGCATTTGCAATGCTCAATTACGGCAGAATTGAAAAATGTATGCTTTTTAATCTTTCAATGAAGAATGACGGTCTTACAAATGCAGGTGCAATTGCCGGCAGAAACCTCGGTATGGGTATTATTGAAAACTGTGCTGTTATCAATTCTTCCGTAACAGATGCTTCCACGGGCAACAGCGGTTCATACATTGCATATTTCAATCAGAGCTCAATCGGTAACTGTTTTATTTATGACTGTGTATGGAATTCAACAGCTTGCGATATCGCAGTTGAAGGCGGTATCAAGCCTGAAAGAATCTATTATAATATGGAAGAAGCACAGTCTGATACAGATTCTTATTCTGTCTATAAATCAAATGAAGTATTTGCAAGCGGTGAAGTAACATACCTTCTTAACAATGCTTATGCACTCAAAGAGAATGTATGGCGTCAGAATCTCCCCGGTTTTGAACCGATAGATAAATACCCAATGCTTGAAACAACTCACCGTGTTGTTGATTTCATTGATGATGCAGGATATTACAACCGTCAGGATATACAGTCAACAAGATATGCTATGGTCGGTGACATCAATGTTGACGGTATGGTTCAGGCTGATGACCTTAATATGCTTAATCGTTTCTTTAAACGCTCAACTGCAATAAAACTCAGAGGTATGATTGCTGCAGACATTAATGCAGACGGTATTCTTGATAAGAATGACTACGACATCCTTGAGAATTACGTAAGAACAGGTGCAGGAGAGGAAGAATACAGCATCGGCACTCAGTTGCCCATAGTTTACAGAATGCCTGTAAATGCCCTGTTTATTGCAGACCTTAACGGCAATTTTGAAGTAACAGAAGAAGATTACAGACTGCATGAAGAATATCTTGCAATTGCCGATACTCTTGATGATGATATGAGAATAAAACTCGATATCAATCTTGACGGCGAACTCAATGCAATTGACACGGAATGCATCATTCTTTATCTTGATGCCGCAGCAGCAGGTCGCAGTTATGGCGGTTTCACCGGAAAAGTCGGTTATATCGGTGAGGAAATCGATTTTGAGAAACAACCTGTTATTCCCGAAGAGCCCGAAGAAGATGAAGATGATAAAGAAGATGAAATCCCTGAAGATGATAAAGACGACGCAATATGTGACAGCTGCGGTTCAGACCACGAAAACTTTATCATAAGAATTTTCTGTTTCTTCACAAAGTTCTTTGTAACACTCTTTACATTGCTCGGTATATGGTAAATATAATTCAAGCCGTCAGGAAACTGACGGCTTGAGCTTTATAAACAATAATTTGTCGGGCTCTTTCAAATTCGCAATTGGAAATTCGCAATTCGCAATTTCGGAAGCCCTTCGGGCTTGAATTATATAAATGGGTCAAAGGGCGAAGCCCTTTCCACAATTGAGCATTGCGCATTGAGAATTGAGAATTTTTGTCGAACTTTAGTTCGACAAATTCTGATTTATAAAACACAAAGGACACCTCACGGTGCCCTTCTGTTATAATTATACTTTTTCGTTTACGAGAAGAACGTCCTTTTCGCCTTCTTCTGTGTACATCTGAAGTTCCTTTATGCTGAATCTTTCCATAACTCTTGTCCAACGGATAACCATATCCGTATCGTGGTTTACAGGTACCCATCCTGCGCTCAGATAGCTCTTGCATGCGGGGATTCTGTGGTCGTCTGTTGTGAGATTAGCCATTTCAACACCGTTGTCGAAGAAGTGCTTTTCGGCAATTGCGCAAAGTATTGTTCCCAGACCTTTTCCTCTTTCTGTATCGGCAACGGAAACCATATGAACAAGTCCCAATTCTGTTTTGGGGTGTTTTCTGACTGCAGTAATTGTTGCAACGGGCAGATTTTCTTCATTGCAGATAAAGAAACAGTCTTTGTAAACATCAATTCCTTCCATGCAGTCTGTGAAAGCTGAATTGTCTGCACCGTAACCAACAAGACCGTTGTTGCATATTCTTATCCAATGGGGAATATCTTCTTCACCCTGATAATTTCTGATTGAATAGCCTTCGGGAAGCTCGGGGATTTTCTTATCTTTTGGGAAAACAAGAAGCTTCAGCTGTTTATTCTGTGCAGATGCTCTGGGCTTCCATGTCTTCTGATGTCCTTCGTAAACTTCCTGAGGAATTTCGGGGTTGCCCTTTGAGTATGAGGGGATAAGCATGTCACCTGCAACTTTAGGGTCTGTACAAGCGGTGTCGTTTCTGAACTGTTCTCTTTCTTCCTTGTTTCTGAAGTTGGGGATTGCAACGGGAACGCCGCCCTGAAGAATTGAACGGTAGCCGAGAAGTCCGGGCAGGAACATGTCGAGAGCTTCATAAACATCAATATAATCAGCGTCTTTATTGCCCTTGATTGCTTCAACTGCGTGATACATTGTGTAGAAGTCTGAATTGCCGTGACCGAATTCCTGTGCAATGTCATCGTATTCACCCTTGGGTTCATATGACTTTACAGCAAAATTGTCGGGATTGTTGAGATAAACTCTGCCGAAATCGCCGTTTTTTGCATCCTCTCTTGCACTTTCCATTCTGCCGTCTGCACCGTAAACTGAATACCAGATTGAGTTCTTTGAACAGCCTACACCGTGAAGGCTCTTGATGATTGCGCCGTTTTCGAGAGTAATCATTTCAACAGCGGCATTACCTGCTTTTGCGCCCATTCTAGCCATTCTTGCATTGAAAGGCATTTCAAAGCCTGTAACGGAAACGGGGCGGAGACCTGTGATGTGGATGAGGGGACCTATTGAATGTGTGCAGTAGAAAGTTGCATACATGTTGTTTCTCCAATGATTTTCATCACCGAAGGTGATTGTGTCCCAGATGCTTTCACAGTTGTGCATATATTCGCCTTCGCCGTATTCAAATTCACCTACGGCACCGGCTTTATAGAGCTTTTTCATTTCATATGTAGCGGGCATGTAGCAGTAATTTTCAGCGTAAGCATAAATTTTGCCTGATTTTTCAACTGCTTCACAAAGTTCAACTGCCTCTTTCATTGTTTGACAGGGAAGCACTTCGCTGATAACATTGAGCCCCTTGTTAAGGCACTTTATTGCAAAAGGTGCATGTTCATTTGCAAAGTTTGCAAGAACAACAGCATCCATATCGTGATTAAGAAACTCATCAAAAGATGTGTAGTATGTGATTGAGTCGTCGTTAAGTTTATTTTTGATTCTTTCAATATGGAACTCGGAATAGTCACAGATTGCAACAAGTTTTGCATTTGCAGCTTTGTTTGCATATTGAATCATTGACTGACCTCTGCCGGCTCCCAGAACACCTATTTTAATAATATCACTCATAATGAAAAGTCCTTTCATTTTTTTTATTAATAATATCATTTAAAACATTCGATTTCAATATCATTTAAGAATATTTTTATTCTTTTTTTCTATTGCCAAACGTTTAAAAAAATGTTAGAATGTAAAAAAATGTCACGGAGGCTGATTGTGTGAAATTAACAGCTTTTTTAATGTCAATAGTTTCTTTGTTTTCATTCTTCATTTCTTCATTCGGTGACCTTTTCAAAGGTATCAGCACAGCTGAAATCACCGTTAACATTGATGATAAGGGGGATGTTGCTCCCAATGTCGTTGATAATATCAACTACTGGGATATGGGCACAACTTTCTTTGAGCCCGTTGCCAATTCTGAAAACAATGTTTTTGAATTTGTAAAATATATTCAGCTTATGCAGTGCACGGGTGGTACTGCAGACAGAGACCTGTTTGTTGACCCCTATGACACAACCACAATGACCGATTATAAGTTTGATAAGCTCATAAAGAACTGCAAAGGCATTCTTGAGCTCGGTGCAAAGCCTCACCTTAAATTGGGCGGTGTACCTCTCAAATTCACAACAGGAGCCGAAATGGGCGGTTTTGATATGAACGTCTATCCGCCTGATGATTACAACGTATATTATGATTACATAAAGGCAATCGCAGAAGCTCTTGTTGCAGAATTCGGTGCTCAGGAAGTCAGAACATGGCGTTTCGGCTGTATGACGGAATATGAAAATGAAGCATGGTTCAAAGCAAAAAGCGGTGCCCCTGCAGAGAGTGCCGAAGCTTACTGCAAGCTTTACGATTACACCGTTCAGGCTCTTATTGATGTTCTCGGTGACGATATTTTCGTCGGTGCTCACAGTATGACAGTAACAGAAGGCTTATGGGATGAAGAAATCTTTATCCGTCATGTTGCACAGGGAACAAACTATGCAAACGGCGGTAAAGGTACAAAAATCTCATTTCTTTCAGCATCATTCTATGATTCAAACCCGGGTAAATTCACAGAAGGCTACACTCTTCCCGAAACTATAGAATATCTCAAAAAAACAGCCGGAAAATACGGTCTTACTGACCTCATTTACGGTATTGACGAAGGCAGAATTCTTTCAGGCAGCACCTCAGGCAAGGACAGCGATGAACTCCTTTCGAGAATAACAGGCTACACTTATCAGGCTGCATATGATGCAAGACTCTTTACTCAGGCAATAAATTCAGGTGCCGATTATTTCTCATCATGGAACTTCCTTACTGACGGTAATCTGAACGGCTATCCCACGGTAAGTTATCATGTTGCTTCAAATATTGCAAAGTTTGAGGGTATGAAAATCCTGTCATGTAAACAAAGAGAACTCAAAACAGGAATAAAAGTTGATATCGGAAATCTTGTTGCAATTGATGAAGAAACAGGCACTCTCCGTGCAATGGTCTATAACTTTAAAAATGACCTTAAATTCAATAAAAAAGCTGATGTGACACTCACAATTCCGTCACTTGAAGGCAAACAGTATAAAGTAACTCAGTATCTTATAAATGACGACTGCAATTTCTTTGATGAGTGGGTCGAAGATAGAAAAACATACGGTATCACTGATGACTGTTTTGCATGGTCACCTGATGATCCGACTCTTGACAACACAGTCACTCTTTCCGATGAAAAAGCAAGAGAAATTTATATGAATGAGTTAAGGGAAAAGTATATTGAATGTGCAAAGCTTACTCCCGCCGAAACAGTTGTTGAAACTGTTGACGGTCAGATCAACCTCAATATTATGCTCGATGCGAATAATGTTGTGTTCTTTGAAATTGAAGAAGTAAAATAACATATATTCAGAATTAATCATTTTTTGTAGGGACCGATGCCCACATCGGTCCCCTTGCGGAGTGTAGCGGAGCAATAACGGTGGTACAACGTTCTATTACAATAAATTCATTGAATCAATTTGTTCGTTTTGCGGAAATCAGAGATTTCCGATTTGTCTTCGACAAATGCGGACCGATGTGGGCATCGGTCCCTACACTTAATCTCGGATGTGATAAAAAATGAAACGTGAAGTTGAAAAAATACTCGGACTTGTTCAGAAACCTGCTCGTTATACGGGCGGAGAGCTGAACGAAGTCATTAAAAATAAAGATGAAGTGGAACTGAGATATGCATTCTGTTTCCCCGATACATATGAAATCGGAATGTCAAACCTCGGCATGAAAATTCTTTATTCACTTATCAATGCAAGGGAAGATGCATGGTGCGAACGTGTTTTTGCCCCCGATGTTGATATGGAGGAAATTATGCGTGAGCGCAATATTCCTCTCTTTGCACTTGAAAGCGGTGATTATATAAAGGATTTCGATGCAATCGGTTTCTCTCTCGGATACGAACTCTGTTATACAAATGTCCTCAATATGCTTAACCTCGCAGGTCTGCCTGTCCTTTCAAAGGACAGAACATCGCTCACCCCCATTGTTATGGCAGGCGGTGCGTGTGCATGCAACCCTGAACCGATTTCCGATTTTATTGATTTCTTCCAGCTCGGTGACGGCGAAGAAATGATGAATGACGTTCTTGATCTGATCAAAGAGTGCAAAAAGAACGGTGAAAGCAAAGAAGAATTCCTTAAAAAGGCTTCACAGATTCAGGGTATTTATGTTCCCTCACTCTATGACGTTGAATATAACGATGACGGCACCGTAAAGTGTGTCACACCCAAAGAAAATGCACCTGCAAAGGTAACAAAAAGAATTGTCAGCGATATGGATAACATTTTTTATCCCGATAAATTCGTTGTGCCTTTCATTGATATCGTTCACGACAGGGTAGTAACCGAAATTTTCAGAGGATGCACAAGAGGATGCCGTTTTTGTCAGGCTTGTTTCCTGAACAGACCGATTAGAGAGAAGTCAGTTGATGTCATAAATGAAGACTGCAAGAAACTATGCGCTTCATCAGGCTATGATGAAATTTCACTCTGCTCACTTTCAAGCAGCGACTATTCACAGCTCCCCGAGCTTTTAGGTGAACTTCTCAGCTGGTGTACTGATGACAAAATCAACGTCGCATTACCTTCACTCCGTGTTGACAATTTCCCCGAAGAACTTGTAAAGAAACTCAACGAAGTAAGACGAAGCGGTCTTACATTCGCTCCCGAGGCAGGTACTCAGAGACTGCGTGATGTTATCAATAAGAATGTAACCGAAGCAGAAGTCCTTGAAACATCCAAAAAGGCATTTGCCGGCGGTTGGTGTGCAGTTAAGCTTTACTTCATGCTCGGTCTTCCCACAGAAACAATGGAAGACGTCGAAGGTATTGCTCAGCTTGCACAGAAAGTAGTCAATGCTTTCTATTATAACCCCGATAAGCCAAAGGGTAAGGGCGTAAATGTAAGTGTCAGCGCTTCATCATTCGTTCCCAAGCCTTTCACTCCTTTCCAATGGGAAGCTCAGGATACTCCCGAAATGCTTGAAGCAAAACAGGAGCACCTCAAAGAGAGCGTTACAACAAAGAAAGTCACTCTCAAATTCCATAAAATCCCGATAAGCTTCCTTGAAGGCGTTCTTGCAAGAGGTGACAGAAAACTCGGCGAAGTCATTCTCAAGGCATGGCAGAAAGGCTGTAAGTTCGATTCATGGGATGACCATTACAAATTCGATACATGGATGGAAACATTCGAGGAATGCGGAATTGATCCCCGTTTCTATGCTTCAAGAAAGCGTGAATTCACGGAAGTTCTTCCGTGGGATCATCTTGATTACGGCATCAGAAGAGAATTCCTTGAAAATGAATGTAAAAAGGCGTATGAGGGTGTGACAACTGCTCAGTGCCGTGAAAACTGTGCCGCATGCGGTGCAAATAAGCTTAACGGAGGTAAATGCGATGCGTTTGGTAAGAATATGGTTCAGTAAGCAGGGCAGAATCAAGTATGTCTCAC
>JAZSPR010000108.1:0-6101 GCA_045537555.1 Acutalibacteraceae bacterium
CACTTTAAAATGCGAAATTACGTGTACAAGAAAAGGCGAAAACCACCGATAACGCTGTCGCGTATCGGTGGTTTTTAACGCATTATTGTGCCGTAAGTTCACATTTTAAAGAAAAACTGCCTTACGGGAGCTCGGCGTTTGCCGACATTTTATTTTTTTACTATTGAAACATACAGAAATATATAGTATAATAATAATCTATAACTTTAAATAATAATATTTATATACAGGAGTTGAAAAAATGGCGGAAACAAATGAAAAACTTGTCACCATGCCTGTTCTGGCATTGCGTGGTCTTGTTTTGTTCCCTGATATGACTCTTCATTTTGATGTGGGAAGAGCCGCTTCAATTGCGGCAATCAAATTCGCACTTTCAAACAATGAAAAGATTTTTATAGTTACTCAGCGTGACATCACCGAAGAGGAGCCCATGTTCACGGGGCTTTACACGGTGGGTGTTATTGCCGAAGTCAAGCAGGTGCTCCGTGTTGCCGAAGGCGGCAAAACTCTCAGAGTTGTTGTTGAAGGCTTACGCAGAGCAGTTCTTACCGACCTGCTTTCAAGAAGACCTTTCTACAGAGGTATTGTAAAAGAGAAAGATGACGTTGTCATTCCTGCCGAATCCTTTGACTATGAAACAGCACTTATAAGAAATGTGCGTGAAATGTTCCTTAACTACTGCGATATTTCCACAAAAATGTCTCAGGATATCGTTGCTGATGTCATAGCAGAAACTGATTCATCAAAATTTGCAGATAAAATTGCGGCAAACGTTTTCATGCCCGTGGAAGAAAAACAGCATCTTCTCACAGAGATGAATCCTCTCCGCCGTCTTGAATACCTGAGTGTAAGTCTTGCGCAGGAAATCGAGCTTCTTCTGCTTGAAGACGAAATCCATGCACGTGTTCAGGAGCAGATGGACAAGAGTCAGCATGACTATTATCTCAGAGAACAGCTCAAAGCAATTTATGAAGAGCTCGGCGAAGGTGAGGATGCACCCGAAGAAGCCGACAGATATATGGCGCAGATAAAAGAAAGCAGAATGCCCGATGAGTCAAAAGAGAAACTCATAAATGAGTGCAAACGACTTGCAAAAATGTCCTCGGGCTCACCCGATGCAAATGTTGTAAGAACATATCTCGATAAATGTCTTGCACTTCCTTGGGGTGTTTACACAAAAGAAGCAATAAAAATCCCCAATGCGAGAAAAATTCTTGACAAGGATCATTACGGAATGAAAGATGTCAAGGAAAGAATTATTGAAATGCTTGCCGCAAGATGCTTTGCACCCGATATCAAAGGTCAGATTATCTGCCTTGCAGGCCCTCCCGGTGTGGGAAAAACATCAATTGCACGCTCTGTTGCAAAGGCTGTTGGCAGAAATTATGTGAGAATTTCTCTGGGCGGTGTCCGTGACGAAGCTGAAATCAGAGGTCACAGAAGAACTTACATCGGCGCAATCCCCGGAAGAATCATAAATGCAATGATTGATGCAAAAAGTCAGAATCCTCTTATTCTTCTTGACGAAATAGACAAGCTCAACGGTGATTTCAAGGGTGACCCCGCCTCGGCACTTCTTGAAGTACTTGACGGTGAACAGAACAACACCTTCTGCGACCACTTCATTGACCTCCCCTTTGACCTGAGTAAAGTTCTTTTCATCACAACCGCAAATGATAAATATTCTATTCCCGAGCCTCTTCGTGACAGAATGGAAATTATCGACCTTGCAAGCTACACACATGAAGAAAAGTTCAATATTGCAAAGAAGCATCTTATCCCCAAGCAGCTGAGTGAACACAATTTTGACAAAAAACAGCTTAAAATAAATGATAAAGCAATAAGACTTATGATTGACGGTTACACTAAAGAAGCAGGTGTGCGTCAGCTTGAAAGACTTGTTGCAAAAATTATGAGAAAATCTGCCGTAAGATTCCTCGAAAATGATGAGGTAATCACCGTAACAGAAAAGAATCTGAGTGAATTTTTGGGACAGGTTAAATTCAAACCCGATGATATTTCCCACAAAGATGAAGTCGGCCTTGTAAACGGTCTTGCATGGACATCCGTGGGCGGCGAAATGCTCACAATCGAAGTTTCCGTTCTTGAAGGTACGGGCAAACTCGAACTCACGGGCTCACTCGGCGACGTAATGAAGGAATCTGCAAAAACTGCAGTAAGCCTTGTAAGAAGCCGTGCAGACGAATACGGAATTGACAAGGATTTCTATAAACACAAGGATATACATATCCACGTGCCCGAAGGGGCAGTACCAAAAGACGGTCCGTCAGCGGGTATCACAATGACAACGGCTATCACATCAGCTCTGAGTGATATCGCAGTCAGAGGCAACGTTGCAATGACGGGAGAAATCACACTCCGAGGCAGAGTTCTTCCCATCGGCGGTCTTAAAGAGAAATCAATGGCGGCTTACCGTCAGGGCATGACAAAGGTTATCATTCCCTGGGACAATGCATCCGATATTGAAGAGATTGATGATGTCGTAAAGGAAAAAATCACTTTCATTCCCGTTAAAACAATAGACGAAGTGTTTGCTGTTGCTCTTAAAAAGGAATCAAAAGCCGAAAAGCATGTTATGATTCCCGAAAAACAGCAGAAAACACGTACAGGTGTTTATAATTGAGGTGACAGAAATTGAATTACAATAAAGTTCAGTTTGAAGCCGCTTACGGCACATCAAAACAGTTACCACAGTCCGATATTCCCGAAATCGCTTTTTCAGGAAGATCAAATGTGGGTAAATCATCACTTATAAATAAGATTTTCGGCAGAAAGAGC
Organism: Acutalibacteraceae bacterium; assembly: GCA_045537555.1. Lineage (GTDB taxonomy): Bacteria > Bacillota > Clostridia > Oscillospirales > Acutalibacteraceae > UBA1081. The sequence continues at coordinate 2,800 of JAZSPR010000108.1, forward strand.
CTTGCAAGAGTAAGCTCAATGCCCGGAAAGACAACAACGGTCAATTTCTTCCGTGTTGAAGATGTCCGTTTTGCTGACCTTCCCGGTTACGGTTATGCAAAACGCTCCGAAAGTGAAAAACGCCGTTGGGCAGACCTTATGGAAGGTTATTTTCAGATGGGAAGAAGCCTTAATCTCGTTGTTCAGCTTGTGGACATGCGTCACGCTCCCTCTGCTGACGACATTATGATGATTAATTTTATCCGTGAAGCGGGTTATCCTTTTATAATTGTTCTCACAAAATGCGATAAATTAAATAAAACAGAAAGAGCAAAGCGCAGAGAAGAACTTAAAACAGAACTTGAATGTGCGGGAGACTGCACAGTTATCGAATTCTCAGCCCAGACGGGTGAGGGTTGCGATGCCGTAAAGACGGCAATAGAAAACAGTTTAGGGTGAAGAAAAATGTTTGTTTCAGATTGTCTTGATATAAACAATGAGGGACATCTTACCATAGGCGGTGTCGATACTACAGAAATCGCAAAAGAATACGGCACTCCCGTAATTGTTTATGACGAAAATTCTATAAGAAATAACTGCAGAGCTTTTGTAGGCTCAATTGATAAGTATTATAACGGAAACGGCAGAGCGCTTTATGCAAACAAGGCTTTTTCGTGCCTTGAAATGTGCCGTATCTGTAACGACGAAAAAATGGGACTCGATGTTGTTTCGGGCGGTGAAATCTATACAGCTCTCAAAGCAGGTTTTCCCGCAGAAAAGCTGTATTTCCACGGCAACAACAAGTCATATCAGGAGCTTGAATACGCACTTACAAACGGTGTGGGCAGAATTGTTGTTGATAACCCCGAGGAGCTCGGCAACATAAGTGAAATTGCAAAAAAGCTCGGTGTAACTGCAAATATCTATATGAGAATCAAACCCGGTATTGATGCTCACACACATGACTTCATAAAAACAGGTCAGATTGACTGCAAATTCGGTTTTGCCCTTGAAACAGGCGAAGCTATGGAAAATGTGAAGAAGGCAATTGAAGCTGAAAATGTTCAGCTTGTCGGTCTGCATTGTCACATCGGCTCTCAGATTTTCGATGTTGACCCCTTTGTACTTGCAGCCGAAGTCATGATGAATTTTATCATCGACATAAAAAATGAAACAGGTGTTGTAATTTCAGAGCTTGACCTCGGCGGCGGATTCGGAATTATGTATACGGGAAACGACAAGCCCGTTGCTTTTGATAAGTATATGAAGCCCGTTTCCGAAAAAGTAAAGGAAATTGCTTCGACAAATGACATTCCCGTGCCCTTTATTCTCATTGAGCCCGGAAGAAGCATTGCAGGTGCAGAGGCTGTCACACTTTACACGGTAGGCAATGTCAAGCAAATCCCCGACATACGCACTTATGTTGCAATTGACGGCGGTATGACAGACAACCCGAGATATATTCTTTATCAGGCAGAATATACAGCTCTTTGTGCAAACAAAGCAGACAAGCCCCGTGACATGAAAGTTACAATCGCAGGTAAATGCTGTGAAAGCGGTGACCTGATTCAGGAAAACACAATGATTCAGGCTGTTGAAAAAGGCGATATCCTTGCCGTACTCACAACAGGTGCTTACAACTATTCAATGGCTTCAAATTATAACCGTGTGCCCCGACCCGAAGTTCTTATGGTAAAGGACGGCAAGGTCAGAACGGTTATCAGAAGAGAAACTTACGAAGATATCATAAAGAACGATATTTAAATTTCATAAAACTATTTGAATTTATTTGTTTTTGTGCTATAATATTTTATCATTACAGAAAAGAGTGGTAGTATGACAAACTTTTTTGCACAGTTTATTTTCAAGGCACTTACTTCAGTTTTCAGCTTTGTTTTCATGCTTACGGGAATGAAAAGCGGCACAACGGGTGAAGAAGTAAATACACCTGATAATTTCAATCCCGTGCTCCGTTTTGTTGTATGTTCAGACATACATCTCAACGGCGACGAAAATCAGGAGGCTGCAATAAGATTTGCAAATCTCTTCAATGATATGTATACTTATTCGGCAAGCTCAGATTATAAAAATCTTGATGCTGTTATTGTTGCAGGTGACTTCACAGGCGGCGGTGCAGAAAAAGAATATGAGATTTACAATAAAATAGTTGCTGAAAACAAAAAGGAAGAAACACAGCTCCTTACAATTCTCGGCAACCACGAATTTATTGATTACCGTGATGTTGATGCAACTGTCGGTTATGATGTATTCAAAAAATTCATTAATGAAAACGTGGATTCTGATATTGTAATCAATGGCTATCACTTCATCGGTGTTTCATATGACGATAACGGAAAATCATTTACGGGCAAAATGAAATGGCTTGATGAAAGACTCAGTAATGCCACAAAAGAAGACTCCACCAAGCCTGTCTTCGTTTATCAGCATCCTCATCCGTTCCTCACAGTTTACGGTAGTGTCAACTGGGGCGATTTCACACTCAGAACAGTTCTGAGCAAATATCCTCAGGTTGTTGACTTCTCAGGTCACTCACACTATGCTCCCAACGACCCCAGAAGTGTATGGCAGGGTGAATTCACAGCAGTCGGCACAGGTTCATTGTCAGCATTCATGGGCAACCTCAACTACATTGACGGCGACAAGGATGCTCCCGGTAAATCGGGCGGTGCATGGCTTGTTGAATGCGATGAAAACGGCAATGTGAGCATGAAACTCTACGATATTGAAAACAGAATGTTCTTTGGTAATATCGATTATTACTTTACAAATTTAAGTGATTCTTCAAAGAGAACTCACAACTGGAGCAAGCAGATGTCACGCGATACTGTTCCCGTATTCCCCGAAAATTCAGTTATCTCTTCAGTTGTAAACGAAAACGGTGAAACAGTAATCATCTTCCCCGAAGCAAAGGGACATTACGAAGCTGAAAATTACAAAATCACAGTTTCTGCAGGCATGCTTAAAACTGTTTATGAAAGAACTGTAATTTCTGAATATGTAAGAGCTACAGACGACGATGTAAATGTAAATATCGGAAATCTTGCAAGCGGAGATTACACAGTAAAAGTAACCGCTTACAGCCCCTATGCGGCACAGGGTCAAACTCTTCAGAACACAATAACAATTAAATAAGAAAAATCAGGCTGTCAGAAGACAGCCTGACAGACTGTCGAAAAAGTCCAGCAAAAGCTGGGCTTTTTTTCATATATGTGATATAATGTATATGGTGATAAAAAATGTTAGAAGAAAAGAAGAATATAAATAAAAGAAACGACGGAGAAATCGTAAGTTTAAATGATTTG
>JAZSPR010000002.1:0-28830 GCA_045537555.1 Acutalibacteraceae bacterium
ATGGTAGAATCCCAGCCTTCCAAGCTGGTCGTGTGGGTTCGATTCCCATCACCCGCTCCATGTGCGCTGATAGCTCAGCTGGATAGAGCAACTGCCTTCTAAGCAGTAGGTCAGGGGTTCGAGTCCCTTTCAGCGCGCCACTTATGGTGGGTATAGCTCAGTTGGTTAGAGCGCCAGGTTGTGGCCCTGGAGGTCGACGGTTCGAATCCGTCTATCCACCCCACTTAAAAAGCCGCAAATCACTTGTTGATTTGCTTTTTTTATATCTGAAATCAGATTGAGGAGTCGTCAAGCGGTAAGACACAGCACTTTGACTGCTGCATTCGTGGGTTCGAATCCCGCCTCCTCAGCCAAAAAAATTCTCGTTCTTTGAACGAGAATTTTTTTTATCCATTGTGAAAGCAATGGCATATCATCAGCCGTCAGGCTGTATATCATCAACAACGGCAAAGCCTTTGTTGTATCTCATCACCGAAGGTACATAAATTTTTGCGATGATTATATGCAAGGAATTTTGATTGATGATATACTTTCATTAATTATAATATTTCCCCCATAATTCAACAAACTGTGAATTTTTTTCAAAAAGTTTGCATTATAAAATATAAAGTGATATAATAGGTGCAAATTTAATATATGGTTTATATTATAATGTATAATTGAATTACAAAATAAACCATTGGAGAAGTTATGTGTAAAGTATTATTGATTAAAAACCCGATTGCCGGCAGAGACAGTAAAAGAATTGAAACAGGGGATATTATCAGCGCATTCAAGGATTTTGATATTGAATGCTTTGAAAAAACAACCACCTGTCACGGTGATGCTGTTGAAATTGCAAAAAAATATGCAAATGATTTTGATGCTGTCGTATGTTGCGGCGGTGACGGTACATATAATGAAGTCATCAACGGCATGATGCAGGCTGAATGTGACAAACCCGTTATTTATCTGCCCTGCGGATCAACAAATGATTTTGCTCATACATTGGGCATTTCAAAAGACCCGAAAAAAGCGGCTGAAATGTTTGTTGAAGAAAAAACAAACAAATTCGATATCGGCACATTCAATGATAAATATTTCTGTTACATAGCTTCTTTCGGCGTTGCAACTGATATTGCTTACAATACTTCTCAGAAAGTCAAAAATATGTTCGGTCATTCGGCATATCTTCTCAACGGTTTTGTTCTGCGTCTTATTCCGATGATTAAGAATATGAAACCCGCTCATATGAGAATTGAATATGACGGCGGTGTGATTGAAGACAACTTTTATTTCGGTGCAGTCGGTAATACAAATGAAATTTCAGGTCTTTTCAAGCTTGAAAAATATGATGTAAAAATGAATGACGGTCTTTTTGAGCTCCTGCTTCTTAAAGGCTCAAGTCCCAAGGATGTTGCAGAAGCATTTGTAAGTGCTCTCCGTCAGGATTTTACGGGTGATAACTTCCTTCTTGTCAAGACAAAGCACGTTAAAATCACAACAGAAGATGATGTACCCTGGACACTTGACGGCGAATACGGCGGAGCATATAATGAGATTGATATTGATGTTCTCAAAGAAGCTGTTACGCTTGTTTCTCCCAAAGGTAAGTTTATATGATAATCGGGCAGATTTCTGCCCTTTTTTCTTTGTTTCTGAAAGGATATACTTATGATAAAACCTTTATTTTTTGACTCATTTATCTGTAAGGCCGATAAATGCACCGATACCTGCTGTGCAGGTTGGGAAATTGAAATTGATGATTGTTCAATGAATAAATATATGGCTGTAAAATCAGATTTTGGTGACAGAATTAAAAATTCAATTGAATATATTGATTCACAACCCTGTTTTAAACGTCATAAAGATGACAAGTGTTTTTTTCTTGATAAGAATGGCTTGTGTGATATATATTCAAATCTCGGTCAATCTTATCTTTGTGATATCTGCCGTGAACATCCCCGTTTTTATGATGAATACGATGATGTAGTTGAAGCAGGACTGGGACTTTGCTGTGAAAAAGTTTGTGAAATGCTTCTTGAAAATGATTTTGAAATTATTTATGATATTGATGCAGACACACTTGAAGAAGATATATCACTTCTTCTTTTATGCAGACAGCAGATATTTGATATTTTAAATGATTCAGTCAAGCCGTTTGAAAAAAGAATTTCGGAGTGTCTTGAATATTCTAAAAAAATGCAGAATGAACTTTTTGATATTGAATGCGATGATTTTATTTTTGATAAAACGTCTTTTTTTGAATTTATTCTTGATTTATATGAAAAAACAGAGCCGATAAATGATAAATGGACTAAGCTTATCAATGAATTGAAGAGTAATATGGATATCATAATTCAGACATCGGAACAATATGATTGTGATTCTGAAATGTATGCTAAAATAATGTCATATATAATTTATCGCCACTTTATGCAGGTTAGATTCAGCGGCGAAATTCAGTCTGTTGTCAGAATGTCATTAATGGCTGTTACTTTTATGTATATCTGTGAATGCTATTCTTTTTATGAAAATAATGAAGTTACATATGATGATAAAATCAATATTATCAAATTATGGTCCCGGCAAATGGAATACAGCGCCGAAAACACAAACTACTGTTTGACAATTACACAATAATGTGTATAATGTATACGGGTGGATATGTTGAAAAATAAAGAAAATCGTTTTACTGAAATAATCAACGAATTAAAGAATATTGCATTACTTACCCGCAAGTATATATCATCTGTAATTGTTTACACAGTAATGGCTGTTCTCAGTATTGTTTTCGGTCTTTTATCAACACTTGTAACACAATCATTGATTGACTTTGTAACAAAAAGTAATGCCCATAATAATCTGCTCCGATTTGAAAGTATCAATGCTGCAATCGGGGCTGCTGTAGCATTTACTGTTTTTAAAATTGTATTTTCAGCTTTTAATTCAAGAATTGCCGAGAAAATCAGAATCCGTATAAATACAGAAATGACGGCTGATACATTTGACAGATTTATCTGCTCGGAATGGGAATATACGTCTGATTATGCTTCAGGTGACATTCTTAACCGTTTCAATAGTGATGTGTCAACAGTTGCATCAAGTGTTATCGGTATTGTGCCTACTGCATTCACAAAAGTATTTCAGTTTGCTGCCGCTTTATTTGTGATTTTATATTACGACCCTGTTATGGCTCTTATTGCACTTGTTTCAATTCCGATAAGTCTTCTCTGTTCAAGATTTCTTGTTAAGCAGATGCATACGTATGCAAAGGAATTAAAAAAAGTAAACAGCAAAATGATGACATTTAATTCCGATGCTCTTCTGAATATGCAGTATCTCAAGTCCTTTGGTCTTGTTACTGTGTTCTGCTCTAAACTAAGAAAAATTCAGAGTGAATATATAAAATTAAGTCTTGATTATAATAAATTCTCAATTATCGTAACATCAGTTATTTCTTTTGTTACTCAGATTGTGACTTATGCATGCTTCGGATGGGGTGTTTTCAGGCTCTGGACAGGTGCAATTTCTTTTGGAACTCTTGTTTTGTTTATTCAGCTTTATTCGATGCTCTCAGGTTCATTCGGAGCTCTTGTAGGAATTGTTCCCACACTTATCAATTCGGTTGCGGCATCGGAAAGAATCTCTGAGATCAGAACTCTTCCTGCAGATGAATCACTTGATGATGCTGATACAAGAGCATTTTTTGAAAAGAACCGTAACGGACAACTTAAGTTAACTCTTGAAAATGTTTCTTTCCGTTATAAGGAGGAAACAGAAAATGCTCTCAGCGGTGTTTCTTTTGAATGTCAGACAGGTGATTTTGTTGCTCTGACGGGTCCTTCGGGCGAAGGAAAAACAACGATGCTCCGCCTGATGCTTTCACTTATTCATCCTACTGAGGGTGAATGTAAAATTACCGATATTAAAACGGGTGATTATATCAATATCGCTCCGTCAACCCGAAAGTTCTTTTCATATGTCCCTCAAAAGAATACAATGTTCAGAGATACTCTTTCTGCCAATATGCGTATGGTTAAACAGGATGCAACCGATGATGAGATTATTGCTGCATTGAAAGCCGCCTGTGCCTATGATTTTGTTATGAAAGAAAAAGACGGAATCAACTGTATGGTCGGTGACGGCGGAACCGGTTTTTCTGAAGGACAGTTTCAGCGATTGTCAATTGCAAGAGCATTACTCAGAAATGCACCGATTATTCTTCTTGATGAAGCAACATCCGCGCTTGATGTTGATACGGAACAGAAAGTGCTTAAAAATCTTTCCGAGTGGGGAGAAAATAAAATCTGTATTTTTACAACACACAGACCGAGTGTTTTTGAAGTTTGTAATAAAGCTTATCTTGTTACCGATTCTGAGTGTGTTTCGGTTATGTGACGGTGATTGGTGTGACAGAAGCTGAAAAACAGTTTTTGTATTTATTCAGATGTCATATAAATAATGAAAAATTACCTGACGGATATTATTTTGATATTGGTCGGGTGTTTTCTCTTGCTCAGATACATAATGTGTTGCCTGCAATTTATGATGTTGCATCGCAATCGGGGGAAGATTTATCTTTATATAAGATGTCTGCAATAAAATTGTTCGGTAATCAGGTAGTTAAAAATACGGCTTTCAGAGAATTATATAATGAAGCTCAGGCAGACGGACTTGATCTGATTGTTCTCAAAGGTCCTGTCTGTTCAGTCTGTTATAATAATCCCGATTATCGTCTTTCTTCGGATTTTGATATTGTTGTTGAGGATTCTCAGAGGAAAAAACTTGATGATTTTCTTTCAGGCAGAGGTTTTCAGCAGAATAAAAATGCATATTTCAATCCTCACTCAGGATTGTATATTGAAGTTGATACAGGGCTCGCAGAAGGTGAGGGAATAATCAGGAAAATGGCAGAATCAGCTTTTGACGGATTCCGTGAAAGATGTGTTCTGATTGATTCATACAAAACGCTCGGTTATACCGATTGTTTCGTTTATCTTGTTTATCATGCATTCAAACATTTTGTCGGCAGCGGTTTCGGTATAAGACAGCTTGCGGATATCGGACTTTTTATTAGAAAATTCGGAGAAAATATTAATTTTGATACTGCAGAAGAATTGATTGTTGCTATGGGCATAAAAACATTTTATGATAATGTCATCGTATGCTTCAATAAATATTTAAGTGATAATCCGATTCTGAATGTTGATGAAAATGCAGAATATATATGTTCTGAAGAATTTGTCTGTGACCTTCTTTCAGCAGGTGTTTTCGGAAAAAGCAGTGAAGACCGTCTTCACAGTGCAAATCTTGTGCTTAATGCCGTAAATAAGAAACAGGCAGGGTTACTCAGAACACTTTTCCCTTCATATAATACAATGAAAAACAAGTTTGGTATTCTCGGTCGATTTCCATTGCTACTTCCTATTTTCTGGATTATAAGATTGTTTGAATATATTATTAACTCAATCGGTAAAAACAAAAAAGTTTCACCTGCTAAAAGTATTGAAATTGCAAACAGCAGAATAGAACTTATGAAAAAAATGAATATTATAGAACAGTAGACAACTATTTTGTCTGCTGTTTTTATTATGAAAACAAATTAGCACTCTCAGGGTGAGATTGCTGTTTTTTATGAAAAATTTTGAAAAATCTATTGACAAACGGGTAAAATAGTATTATATTATAGGTAAGTTAGCACTCAAACAAAGAGAGTGCTAATTAATAAAGAGGTGAGTTTATGGAACTTTCAGACAGAAAAAAGAAAATACTCGCTTCGGTTACGGAAAGATATATTATGACAGGGGAGCCTGTCGGTTCAAAAGTGCTTTGTGACAGTCTTGCCGTTTCATCTGCAACAATCAGAAATGAAATGTCCGAGCTTTCCGAAATAGGCTACCTTGAACAGCCGCATACATCAGCGGGAAGAATACCTTCTCAGAAAGGTCTTCGTTTTTACATCAATAATCTGATGCAATCATATGATATAAATGATGCTGACAGATTTACGGTTCAGAGCAGACTTGATAATTCAGACGGTGAACCGCATGAGATTCTTTCGGAAGCGGCAAAGCTTCTTTCTGAAATGACGGGGTGCACCGCAGTTGCTCTGACTCCTTACGACAGACACGCAACAATAAGAAGAATTGAACTCGTTCCCATGAGTCTTAAAACAGTCCTTGTTGTTGTGCTTATGTCAACCGGTGTTATAAAAACCAGAATTTGTCGCAGTGATACGGATATAGATCTTGAAACCGCAGAACTTTTTTATAATATTGCGGCGGCACATTTTGTGGGAAGAAGTTCAGATGAATTTACAGTTGCTGATATTCAGACGCTTGCGGCTTCACTCGGCGAAAAAGCTCTTGTTATGGCTCCGATGCTTGTTGCACTTACCGAATTATCCGGTGAAGCATCAAGATGCACGGTTATTACGGAAGGTCAGTCAAATCTTCTCAATTTTAAAGAACTTGAATCAGATGTTTATAACATATATGAATGTATGAAACATGCTCCGGCACTCGCTTCGATTATCAATAAAGGTAATGAGAAGGTTAATATATTAATCGGCAGAGAGAGTATGAACAGAGCATTTGAAAATGTGAGTGTTATTTCTTCAAAATACTCTGTTTCCGGTAAAGATGTCGGTGCAGTCGGCATTATCGGTCCGTTAAGGCTTGATTATGCGAGGATTATTCCGAATATAATGTATATAAGCGAGACAGTAAGTAAAGTGCTGTCCGAAATGATAGATGAATGAGGTGTAAAAATGTCTGTTGAAGAAAAAGAATTGAATCAGCAGGAAGATGTTAATGAAGAAAAAACTTCAAAACATGATAAAAAAGCAAAGAAAGATAAAAATTCATCCGAGCTTGAAAAGCTCAGAGCTGATTATGAAACTCTCAATGATAGATATATGAGAACGCTTGCTGAATATGATAATTTCAGAAAGAGAACTCAGAAAGATATCGAGCAGAGAGTTTCTTATACGAAAACTGATATGCTTTCAAAAATTCTTCCCGTTGTTGATAACTTTGAAAGAGCGGCTTTCAATGCTGATGCTGATTTTGACGGTTACAAAAAGGGTATTGAGATGACTGTTAATCAGTTTATGGAAATACTTAAAAATCTCGGTGTGGAAGGCTTCGGTGAAGTCGGTGAGGAATTTGATCCCAATTTCCACAACGGCGTAATGCATGTGGACGATGAAAACTTAGGTGAAAACGTAATTGCCGATGTTTTTATGAAAGGCTACAAAATCGGTGACAAAGTCATCCGTCCCGCAACAGTAAAGGTTGCAAATTAATTCAAGTAAATTAAACTTCATTATATAAAAGGAGATTATTAATTATGTCAAAAGTTATAGGTATTGACCTTGGTACAACAAACTCATGCGTAGCAGTTATTGAAGGCGGCGAGCCCGTAGTTATCGCTAACGCAGAAGGTGCAAGAACAACTCCCTCTGTTGTTGCTTTCGGCAAGACAGGTGAGAGAATGGTAGGTCAGGTTGCAAAGAGACAGGCAATCACAAATCCCGATAATACAGTCTCTTCAATCAAGCGTCAGATGGGTTCGGATTATCATGTTAAAATCAATGACAAGAAATTCACTCCTCAGGAAATTTCAGCAATGATTCTTCAGAAGCTCAAGGCTGATGCAGAAAGCTACCTCGGCGGTACAGTTACAGAAGCTGTTATCACAGTTCCCGCATATTTTACAGACTCTCAGAGACAGGCTACAAAAGACGCAGGTAAAATTGCAGGTCTTGAAGTGAAGAGAATTATCAACGAGCCCACAGCTGCAGCTCTTGCTTACGGTATTGATAAGGAAACAGACCAGAAAGTTATGGTTTATGACCTTGGCGGCGGTACATTCGACGTTTCTATCATCGAAATGGGCGACGGTGTTCAGGAAGTTCTTGCAACAGCAGGTAACAACCACCTCGGCGGTGACGACTTTGACCAGAGAATTATCGACTGGCTTGCATCTGAATTCCTCAAGGAACAGGGAGTTGACCTCAGAGGCGACAAAATGGCTATGCAGAGACTCAAAGAGGCTGCAGAAAAGGCAAAAATCGAACTTTCAGGTGTTACAACATCACAGATCAGCCTTACTTTCATCACAGCTGATGCAACAGGTCCCAAGCATCTTGAAATGACTCTTACAAGAGCAAAGTTCAATGAACTCACAGCAGACCTTGTTGAAGCTACAATGGGTCCCGTACGTCAGGCTATTTCAGACTCAGGTCTCAAAATTGCTGAAATTGACAAGATTCTCATGGTCGGCGGTTCATCAAGAATTCCCGCTGTTCAGGAAGCTATCAAGTCATTCACAGGTAAAGAACCCTTCAAGGGTATCAACCCCGATGAATGTGTTGCTATCGGTGCTGCTATCCAGGCAGGTGTTATGGGCGGTGAAGTCAAGGGACTTCTTCTTCTTGACGTTACACCTCTTTCACTCGGTATTGAAACACTCGGCGGTGTTTGCACAAAGATTATTGAAAGAAATACAACTATCCCCACAAAGAAGAGCCAGATTTTCTCAACAGCTGCAGATAATCAGACATCTGTTGAAATTCATGTTCTTCAGGGGGAAAGAGAATTTGCAAGAGATAACAAGACTCTCGGTAACTTCCACCTTGACGGTATCATGCCCGCAAGACGCGGTGTTCCTCAGATTGAAGTAACATTTGATATTGACGCAAACGGTATCGTTCACGTTTCAGCTAAGGACCTTGGTACAGGTAAGGAACAGTCAATTTCTATCACATCTTCAACAAATATGTCAAAGGAAGATATTGACAAGGCTGTCAACGAAGCTGCTCAGTATGCTGAAGAAGACAAGAAGAGAAAAGAAGAAGTTGATATCAGAAACGGCGCTGACCAGATGGTATTTGAATCTGAAAAGATCATCAGCGAAAACGGTGACAAGTTCTCGGATGAAGAAAAAGCATCAATCAATGAAAAAATAGATGCACTTAAAGAGGCTCTCAAGGGTCAGGATATCAACCTCATCAAGCAGAGACAGGAAGAACTCCAGAAGGATTTCTATGCTCTTTCAGAAAAAATGTATAAGGCTGCTCAGGAAGCCGCAGGTGCACAGGGTGCTCAGGGATTTGATCCTTCAGCTGCAGGTTTCGGCGGTCAGCAGGGTGCTCAGGCTCCCGGTGCTGACGGTTACTATGAAGCACCTTTCACAGATGTTGATGAATAATTAAGTTTACTGCATAACCCCGTCTTATGACGGGGATGTGCTTGTATAAGAGGAATCTTTATGGCAGATAAAAGAGATTATTATGAAGTGCTGGGTGTTGATAAAAATGCCTCAGACGATGAAATAAAAAAAGCCTACAGAAAAACCGCAAAAATGTATCATCCCGACCTTCATCCGGGTGATGCAGAAGCAGAAGCCAAGTTCAAAGAAGCCAATGAAGCTTATGAAGTGCTCTCTGATGCCGATAAAAAGGCAAAGTATGACCGTTTCGGTCATGCAGGTGTAGACCCTAACTACGGCGCAGGTCAGGGCGGATTCGGAGGCGGATTCGGCGGAATGGATTTTGACCTCGGTGACATTTTCTCATCATTTTTCGGCGGCGGATTCGGCGGCGGAACTCAGAGAAGCAATCCCAATGCTCCTCAACGAGGAAGTGATATTCAGACAGGTATCACTATCTCATTTGAAGAGGCAGCAAAGGGATGTAAAAAGACAATCGATATTCAGCGTATCGAAGTCTGTGATGAGTGCAGCGGCTCAGGTGCTGCAAAGGGTACAACAACTCAGACATGTCCCGATTGTAACGGCAGAGGTCAGGTTATGACACAGCAGAGAACACCTTTCGGTGTTATACAGTCTGCAAAATCATGTCCCCGTTGTCGCGGTAAGGGTACAATTATTCCTACTCCATGTAATAAATGTAAGGGCAACGGCAGAATCAGAAGAACTGTCAAACAGGATATCAATGTCCCTGCAGGTATTGATGACGGTCAGGTATTTTCAGTCAGAGGTATGGGTAATAAGGGTGTCAACGGCGGTCCTGCAGGTGACCTTCGTGTCGGCGTAAATGTCAGACCGCATCCTTTCTTTGAAAGAGACGGTTATAATGTCTGGTGTGAAGTTACAATTAGCTTTGCTCAGGCGGCTCTCGGTGATGAACTTATGGTTCCCACTCTTGACGGAAAAGTCAGATATTCAATTCCCGCAGGAACTCAGCCCGGTTCGGTATTCAAGCTTAAAGACCGCGGTATACCCAATGTTAACGGCAGAGGTAAGGGCGACCAGCTCGTAAAAATTATTGTTGAAGTTCCTAAAAAGCTTACTGAAAGACAGAAAGAGCTTATAAAAGAACTCAATAATGAACTCGGCGGAAAATCACCGTTCTCAGCAAACAATACTCCCGGTGAAAACGACGATAAAAAAGGATTTTTCGGTAAAAAGAAAAAATAAAACATAAAATAAAGAGGACGAATCTTCAAATCAGGAAGATTCGTCCGGTTTTATTTTATCATATCAGTAAGTTTTTTCAGTTTATGATTCACGCCTGAACGTGAAAGCGGTTTTGAGAGGCTCGCACCGAGTTCCGAAAGTGTCATTTCAGGATTGTCAATCCTCAGTTGTGCTAGTTCTTTTAGGTCAGACGGTAAATCATCAAATTTTCCCTGAGATTTGAGCTTTTCAATAGCTTTTGTCTGGTTGGCCGCCGCCTGAGCTGTTTTTCTTAAGTTTGCGCTGTCACAATTGACCTTACGGTTTACATTGTTCCGAACATCCTTAAGAATTTTTTCGCCTATAAGTTCCATTACAGACATCTGAGCACCCATTACGGTCAAAATATCTTCAATCTGAGAGCTGTCTTTGAAATAAACAATATTTACACCGTTTCTGTCAGAAGGCTTCGGGGTGACAGGGAAGTCTTTGAATACATCAATAAGGTCACGGCTTTTTGATTTGAACGTTACATCAAATTCAAGATGATATTCTTTTTTCGGATCGGTTATGATACCGCATGCAAGAAAAACACCTCTGATAAAAGCTCCGAAACAACATTCATTTTCAATATTTGTTTCAAGCAGTCTTAATGACCGTTCACTTTCAGAGTAACCGAGTTCATTGAGAATATCAATTCTGTCTTCTGGTGAAGGAACGCAGACTGTGATTTTACCTGATTTTGAAACTATTAATTCAGGTTCGGCGCCTGTAAGATATCTTATTGCATCAGAATATCTGTCTGCAACATAATCATAATCGGTCATAAGGCTGATTTCATCCTTGCCGAAGGCTCTGCCGAAAAACAAGATTCCGTAAGCTTCAGCTCTCTGACAACAATCGGTCTCAAATTCAATTGAACATAATTCTTTTTTTACATCTGATGAAAATGACATTTTACGGTATAATTCTCACTTCAGGCTCAAGAGTTACGCCTGTTTCTTTTTTAACTGTTTTTTTGACATGTTCCATAAGTTCAAGTATTGCGGTTGCATCGGCATTGTCTTTGTTTATAACAAAACCTGCATGCTTTTCGCTGACTTCAGCACCGCGGATATTGAACCCTTTCAGATTGCATTGCTCAATAAGTGCACCTGCAAAATAACCTTCGGGTCTCTTGAATGTGCTTCCCGCACTCGGATAATCAAGAGGCTGTTTGTCTTTACGCCTGCCCATAAGGTCATCCATTTTAAGCTTTATATCCTCTTTATTGCCTTCGCAAAGAGTGAATTCGGCAGAAAGAATGATATAATTGCTGTTTTCGGAATAAAAGCTTTTTCTGTAAGAAAGAGAAAGCTTTTCAGCTTCAATTGTTTCAATTTTGCCGTCGGGTGTAAGATGTGTAACACTTCTGAGAACATCTTTTATCTCTCCGCCGTAAGCACCTGCATTCATATATACAGCACCGCCGACTGTTCCGGGAATTCCGTAAGCGAATTCAAGTCCTGAAAGTGAATTTTCAAGAGCAATATTGCAGAGTCTTGTAAGGGAAGCGCCTGCCGAACATGAAATAGTTTTGCCGTTAACAATTATTTCATCTTTCATTCCGGTTGTTTTTATGACGAGACCTTCAAGTCCGCAATCTCTTACAAGAAGATTGCTACCGTTTCCCATAACCATATAAGGAACGGAATGTTCAACAGCCATTGAAATAACTGTGCATAAAGCATCAGTATCTTCGGGAATTGCTACAATATCGGCATTGCCGCCAACCCTGAAAGAGGTGTGGCGGCTCATTGGTGAGTTTATTAAGATTTCACATTTTACTGATTTTAAACTTTCTGCAAAAGAAGTTAAATCTGTCATATAAAAACCTTTTTTCCGTGAATTATTCTCTGAGGAGTGCGGCACCGATGATACCTGCGTCGTTACCGAGTTCAGCACAGCAGATTCTTGTCTGTTTTTCAGCATGAACGCTGTATCTCTGAGCATTGATAATCTTTCTTACGGGGGCGAGGAGGTTTTCTTTTTCATTACCTACACCGCCGCCAACACAAAGAACTTCAGGCTGGAATGTGTTGATAATGTTTGCCATACCGCATGCAAGGTAGCCCATATATTTTGCAACAACTTTCTTTGCTGTTTCGTCGTCAGCTCTCATACCGTCAAAGGCAGTTTTTCCGTCAACCTTTTTGATGTCGCCGTCAACGATATCCCACATTTTTGTGAAAGGATCCTTGATCATAGCATCCTTTGTCTGCTGAATGAGTGCAGTAGCTGATGAATAACGTTCCCAGCAACCTTTTCTGCCGCAGTTGCACTGTTCACCGTCATATACGATAACTGTGTGACCCATTTCACCTGCTGCATAGTTTGTGCCTGTAACGAGTTTACCGTCAACGACAATACCGCTGCCTACACCTGTACCGAGTGTGATAGCAACGAAGTCTTTTGCACCTTTACCGACACCTGCAACAGCTTCGCCGAGAGCAGCACAGTTAGCATCATTGTCGAAATAAATGTTTTTGCAGCCTGTTCTTTCTTTGAGAAGAGCATATGCGGGGACATTATCAAATGCAAGATTGTTTGCAAATTCAATGATACCTTTTGCTTTATTTACCGAGCCGGGAGTACCTACACCGATTGATTTGATATCATCCATTGTAAGACCTGCTGAGTAAAGAGCATCTTTAACTGTCTTTGCAATATCATCAAATATTTCTTCTGCAGGGCGGGGAGCATTTGTCTTTTCCTTAGCCCTTGCAATGATTTTGTTGTTTTCGTCTACAACGGCTGCAACAATATTTGTACCGCCGAGGTCAACACCGATTCTGTACATTTTATAATCCTCCTGAAATTAAATATATTCTGCTTCGTCATGGTTATTATCCCAGACTTCAATTTCCTGTTTTATTGGTTCAAAGCCGTCCATTCCGAGGCTCTGCATAAGTTCCTGTGCCGCAACATAACCCATTTTTTTCTGTCTGTTTGCTATTGCCGCAGTTTCGATAATAACTGATAAATTACGACCCGGAGTGACGGGAACAACTGTTACGGGGACACGGATACCCATGATGTTTATATAGTTTTCTTCAAGACCCATTCTGTCATACACTTTTGCCGAATCCCACGGCTCAAGACGGATAACCATATCGATTTTTTCCGAAAGTTTGACAGATTCAAGACCGAAAAGACGTCTCGCATTTATTATGCCGACACCTCGAACTTCAATAAAGTGTCTTATATTGTCAGGTGCCTGACCGACAACAGTTTTTGAAGATACTTTTCTGATTTCAACAGCATCGTCTGCAATAAGACGGTGCCCTCTTTTTATAAGTTCAACAGCAGTTTCACTTTTACCTACGCCGCTGTCACCGACAATCAGAACACCTTCACCGAGAACTTCAACAAGAACACCGTGTCTTGTGATTCTGTCAGCAAGTTCAACACCGAGATATGCAATAATTGTTGCCATATTGCTCGAAGTGTCATCAGCAGTTCTGAGAACGGGAATTTCATATTTTTCAGCTTTAGTAAGGAGCCCTTCAACAGGTTCAAGATTTCTTGTTATAATTAATGCCGCAGGTTTGGTTGATAAATATTTTTCAAGGCATTGTTCTCTCTGTGAAACTGAAAGACTGTTAAGGTAACCGATTTCGGTAAATCCGAGAAGCTGAATACGTGCAGGGTCAAAATAATCTTCATATCCTGCAAGAATAAGCCCCGGACGCATTATATCTTTTGATGAAATATATATATCAGCAACAGCTTTTGGGGTATATAAAACTTCATATCCGTTATTGTTAATGATTTTCTCAAGAGAAACGGAGTATTTCGTATTCACAAATCTTACCTCCTTTATATTTATATTATACTTAAAAAAATATATATTTCAATACTATATATGAAAAAAATAATAAACGGGTAAAAACCCGTTTATCGATTAGTCTTAAAAATAATTTTCAGATAATAAATTTCCGTTTCCGTCATAACTGATAACAGATTTTTTAGTTCCGTCATCATTATAAGTGTATTCATTGTAGTTTTTCAGTATATCATCTGCTGAATAATATTTTTCAGATAAAAGAAGGTCTGATTCATTGTAATCAAATAATGTATATTTTACTATTTTATCGTTTTTGTCAAATGTTGCGTATTTTGTCATGAGACCGGATTGATTGTATTCATACGTGAAGTATTCAATCAATGAATCGTCAGCATTGAATTTTTCAATTTTAGTACGCAGGTTGTTTTCGTATTGAGAAAGTGAATAGTTCAACAAAGTATCCTGAGAATCATAGTTTGCAGATTTAGAAAGTTGGTTGTTGTTATATTCACTTACATTCTTTGTTGATACGTTACCGTCTGCATCATATTGATAAGTCTCAATGATTGAATCTGATGACTCAGGGAATATTTCCTCTTTTTTCTGAATTTTGTTATCAGGCGTATATTTTATTATTGAATGCGAAACAACCGTATCATTTTTATTCCAGATATAATTTTCAACAAGATTGCCGAGAGAATCATAATATTCAACATGAATATTTTCATCTTCGTCAGTTTTTGTTTTTGTAATAAGATTACCTGTAGTAACAGGTCTTGATTTATCAATTGTCTGTATTACTGTTTCATTGACATCTGTTGTTTCTTCGCCAAGGTTAACATTGTCGCAACCGCATAAAAGAAACAAAAGGAGAGTTGCCGAAAATAATATGGGAATTGCAATTCGCATTGAATAACACCTCAGGACTGAAAATTAAAGAAGGGAAGCGGCATCCTTATCAATAAAAATATGAACATTATCATGTTTCTGAAGAATTGATGCAGGACAAGCAGGAGAAATTTCACCCTTGATCATGTCATGGATAGCCTGAGCTTTTGCTTTACCTTCTGCAATAAGAATGATTTCTTTTGCATTGATAATTGACTGAACACCCATTGTGATAGCTTCTCTGGGTACGTCTTCTTCACGGTCAAAGTAAATTTTGTTTGCTTCAATTGTGCTGTCGGTAAGCTTTACTTTATATGTACCTGCTGTGAATTCATCTGCGGGCTCATTGAAACCGATATGACCGTTTCTGCCTATACCGAGAACCTGAATATCAATTCCGCCTGCAGCAATAATTGATGCATCGTAAGCAGCACAGTATTCTTCAGCGTTTTCGGGGTTGCCGTCGGGCACATGAACATTTTCTTCTTTAATATCAATATGATTGAAAAGGTTTTCATGCATAAAAGTATAATAGCTATTTCTGTCTGTTGCGGGAATTGAACAGTATTCATCAAGATTGAATGTCTTTACATCTTTAAATGATACATTTCCGTTTTTGTATTCTTCAATAATTTTTTTGTAAGTGGGAACGGGTGATGCACCTGTTGCAAGACCAAGGATAGCATCATTTTTACTGTTGATTTTGTTTATAATTATTTCAGCAGCAGCGTTTCCGATTTCAAGTGAGTTGTTAAAAATTTTTACATCCATTTTTATCGCTCCAAAATTAATTTATGTATTTGATATTATCATAAATTATTCGTATTTTCAATAATTACTTATAAATTAATTGTATTTTTTTTATTTAAAATAATCTTGAATGATTCTGATTGAGAAAATAAATCAGCATTTATAAAAAAATGGCAGAATTTTACAATTTTGTATTGACAAAATTAAATACAAATGGTAATATATGGTAGAAAATGGGTTAAGAAAAGAGAGAGAGTATTTTCATAATAATCGGTAATACCGAAAAACAGAAAGGAACATAAAAAATGTCAAATCAACTCAGGGTATTGTTATCTCAGGATAAAGGAGAATTTTCTGCGAAATGTATGAAAATTCTTGAAAGTTCCGGCTATTCGGTTATGGCAGTTGAAAAGAACGGGAATCAGATAGTATCTTCAATTGAAAAAAGAATGCCTGATATTCTCATAATGGAAGCGTTTATGCCGGGACTTGATGCAATAGGTGTAATGAATAAAATTAATTCAATGCGACCTGTCAGAAAACCGCTTGTCTGCGTTATTTCATCTGTTGTGAATTCGGAATTTGAACATCGTATATTGTCATGCGGTGCCGATTACTATTTTATTCGTCCCGTTGATCCTTCAGCAATTGCGGAAAGAATTAATTTTCTTGTATCAGCTCAGGAGCTTAATAATTCATCAATTTCTGCAAATGTATTCAATTGTGCTGTTACAAATAATGACCTTGAAGTTACTGTTTCGGAAATAATGCATCAGATTGGTGTACCTGCACATATCAAGGGTTATCATTACCTCAGAGAAGCAATTATTCTTTCAATCAATGATACGGAAATGATTAATTCCGTGACAAAACTTTTGTACCCGACGATTGCAAAAACATTCAACACCACATCTTCAAGAGTAGAAAGAGCAATTAGACATGCAATTGAAGTTGCATGGGACAGAGGTGATGTTGATGTTTTGAGTGCATATTTCGGTTATACTATTCAGAATACAAGAGGAAAACCGACAAACAGTGAATTTATTGCAATGATAAGCGATAAACTTCGTCTTAAAATGAAAATATCATAATTAATGGAGCAGATACATTTTTTGTGTGTCTGCTCAGATTTTTGTTGCAATGATTTAAAAATTGTATTAATATATGAACGGAGGTGCTTTTATGCAATTAATTGATTTTAGAAAAACAGATATAACTGACGGCTTCTGGCTTAAAAAAACAGACCTTGTAAGTGAAGTTAGTGTATTCAATGTATATAAACGTTTTAAGGAGACAGGCAGATTTGATGCTCTTTCCTGTAAATGGAAAAACGGTGAACCAAATGAACCCCACATTTTCTGGGATTCCGATATAGCCAAATGGATTGAAAGCGTTGCATTTATTCTTGAAAAAAGAGAGAATGCTCAGCTTCAAAAATATGTTGATGATGCAATTGATCTGATTGCAGAAAATCAGGAAGAATGCGGTTATTTTAATTCCTGTTATCAGGTGCATGATAAACCCAGGTGGTCAGACAGAACAGACCATGAGCTTTATTGTGCAGGGCATTTTGTTGAGGCGGCTGTTGCTTATTACAGAGCAACGGGCAAAAGAAAACTGCTTGATGTAATGGAAAAATATCTTGAATATATCAAGAAAGTTTTTATGGAAGATAAATCTGCTTCATTTATAACACCCGGTCATGAAGAAATTGAACTTGCACTTATTAAGCTTTATGAACTTACTGATAACAAGAAGTATCTTGATATGTGCTCTTTTTTTATTGACAACAGAGGAAATGATACCGATGTTGAATATAATGGTGTTGCTCATAAATATTCACAGAGTCATCTTCCTGTAAGACAGCAGAAAACAGCAGAGGGACATTGTGTAAGAGCTTGTTATCTTTATACAGCTATGGCTGATCTTGCCCGTCATACAGGTGATGAAGAACTTCTTGACAGCTGTAAGAAGATTTTTGATGATATTGCTGACAGAAAGATGTATATAACAGGTGGTATTGGTTCAGCTGGCAGGGGAGAGGCTTTCACAATTCCTTATGATCTTCCCGACCTTACAGCATATTCCGAAAGCTGTGCCGCATTGTCTCTTGCATGGTTTGCTCAGAGAATGCTTCTTCTTGAAAATGATTCAAAATACGCAGATGTTATTGAAAGAATTCTTTATAATAATGCTCTTTCTTCAATTTCACTCGACGGTAAAGCTTTTTTCTATGTCAATCCTCTTGCAATAAGAACTCATCTGCTGAACAGAAACACTTCTCAGCTTGATACGAGAGAGTGGCTTCCGCAGACTGAAAGAAAAGAAGTTTTTGATTGTTCATGTTGTCCTCCCAATATCACAAGATTCATAGCTTCGGTAGCAGATTTCCTTTATACATATGATGAAAACACGCTTTATGTGCATCAGTATATGAACAGCACAACAAAAACAGATAAATTCACAGTTTCGCAGAAGACTGATTATCCCAATAACGGAAACATAGAAATTAAAGCCGAAGGTATCGGTACTGTTGCATTGAGAATTCCCTCATGGTGTAACAATTATACAGTTACCGTTAACGGTATGAAAGTTACCCCTGAGCTGAAGAACGGATACATTTATATTAAAAATGATAGTTCAGTAATAAATCTGAGTTTTGATATGACCCCGTTTATTGTATATCCGTCATCAAAAATACGTGACTGTATCGGCAGAGTTGCCGTGCAGAGAGGTCCTGTTGTTTACTGCGCTGAGTCTGTCAGAAATGATTTCAATATAATGACATTCAGACTTGACAGTAAAACAGAGTTTACGGAAAAACTCTGTGAAACATGCGGTACATACATGCTTACCGCAAAAGGCAGAATTCCTGTTGAATCAGAAAGCTTGTATTCAAGAGAATGTGAAAAATATATTGATACAGAAATAAAGCTTATCCCTTATTATGCATTTGCAAATCACGGTGAAAGTGATATGGAAGTGTTTATGTATTATTTCTGATTTATAAATTTTTAAAAATTGTTGAAATTGTCAAAATTATGTGTTATAATTTATTGGCAAATTTAAGTTTTTAACTTAACGGAGGTAATAAAAATGTCAAAGAAAATTTTAGCAGTTCTTATGGCTCTTGTTCTTGCATTCGGCGCTCTTTCAGTTGTTTCATTTGCAAAGACAAGTGCAGAAGCTGACACTCATCTTCAGTTTGATGAAAACGGCGAATTCAAAATTCTTCAGTTTGCTGATATGCAGGACGGATTCCCCATGAAGTTAATCACAAAGAACTTTATGAGAAAAGCTATTGAAACTGAAAATCCTGACCTTATTGTTCTTTCAGGTGATAATATTAATTCAACAGCAGGTGAATCAGCTCTTATGTATGCTGCTGCTATCAATGAATTTATGGGCATCTTTGAAGAATACGGAATCCCCGTTGCTTCTGTTTTCGGCAATCATGATGCTGAAGGTAACATTTCAAGAGCACAGCAGATGGAAGTATATGAAAAGTATGACTGTTTTGTTGGTTGTGCAGGCGAAGATATGGGTAACTATACTTGCGGTACATATTATGTTCCTCTCTACTCATCAACAGATGCAAACGAAATGCTTTTCAATATCTGGATGGTTGACTCAGGTGACTATAACAGAGAAAATGACCTCGGCGGTTATGCTGCTGTTACAAAAGAACAGATTGAATGGTACAAGACTGCTGAAGCTGAACTTGCTGAAGCAAATGGTTATGTTGTTCCTTCAATCATGTTCCAGCACATCGTAGTACCCGAAATCTTTGATGCTCTTGTTCCCGCAGATGCAGAAACAGGCACATGCTCAAACGGTTCAAAGTATTACAAGCTTCCCGAAGGTGCAAAGGGCGTTCTTCCCGAATACCCCTGTCCTCCCGATTATAATAATGGTCAGTTTGATGCATTCCACGATAACGGCAATGTTCTCGGTATGTTCTTCGGTCACGACCACCACAATACATATGAAGTTGATTACAAAGGCATCAAGCTCTGTAATACTCCCGGTGTAGGTTTCGCATCTTACAACGGTGAAAATAACGGCGCAAGAACAATCACTCTTCACGAGGATGACCTTACAACATTCGATACAGAAGTTGTAACATATCTTGAACTCTTTGAAGGTGATGATACCGCAATGGCTCTTTATGAACTCAATTCAGACACAACAGATGTTCTTACAAAAATCATTGCTTTCTTCAAGTATCTCTTCCTTGCTGTATTCAGCAAATTCCCCGTTGCATTTTAATTTTTGTTGATTTTATTTAAAATGTATAAAAAGGTCCGTAAATCTGCGGACCTTTTTTCTTTTCTGAAATCATAAAGATATTGAACATCTGTCGTTTTAATGATATAATAATTGCAGTTTGTTTGAGAGGTATATTTATGAAAGTAGATATTTATGATTTTGACAAAACTATGGTTCCCTTCGACAGCGGATCGCTTTTCTGGGCTTACTGCCTTCTTCATTATCCGTGGATTATTTTTGTCGGTCCGTATCAGCTTTTTGCGGCGATTTTGTGGCTTCTCGGAATATGGGATTTAAAGAAAGTAAAAGGTCCTTTCTTTTCATTTATCAATCTTATTCCTCTTGAGAAAGCTGTCAAAAAATTCTGGGACAGACATGAAAAAGATGTTTTTGACTGGGCAAGGAAAGAGAAGAGAGAAAGATTTTCTGTTGTTATAAGTGCAAGTCCTGATTTTCTTATAGAAGAAATCGGCAGAAGAATCGAATTTGATGACCTTATCTGCACCCTGCATGATAAAAAAGGTAATATAATCGGAAATAATTGTCATGATAAAGAAAAGGTCAGACTTTTCAGAGAAAAATACCCCGATACAAAGGTTGTCAATGTTTATTCAGACAGCATTGAAAACGATAAGTTTATTTTTTCATTGGGTGAAAATTGTTATCATATCGTAAACGGAAATAGAATCAATTTTGATTTCCAAGAAAAGTACGGTATTTCTCCTTGTGAAGTTACATATGATTAAAGTCAGCTTCGTGCTGACTTTTTTTATTTGACAATATATATTTATTATAGTAAAATTGAACTGAAAGGAAGTGTCTTTTATGAAAAGAAAAATTATATCTGTTATTCTTGTAATTCTTTCGGTAATTTCACTTTTCGGTTGTTCTTCACAGCCCGTTGATGTGCCTATGAGTGATTTTTCAGAGAAAGAGGATGTTCAGATTATAAATGATATTGACGGCGATACAATTCTTGATGATACGATAAAATATGCATCGCAGGTTAATGATGTTGCACAGTCTTACTATACAAAGACAGACCGAAGAGAATATATTATGAAAAATTCAGATATGATGCTTGTACAAACTCTGACCGGAAAGCATAACGGTGCAACTTTGTACGATACAGAGGGCAATATTTATCTTGAAGATACTTTTGAATCGACATATATTGATTCTGAAGGAAATATATATGAGTCATCAAAATCTGAAACAGAGGGTAGAGTCAACACAACAAGGCTCGGTGAATATTATAAAGAATGTCACATAAGGGATTTCTCATTTAATGATAATGCAAAACTTGATAAGACATTCCATCTTTACGGTGACAGACTGTATGCTCAGTTTTCACTTTTGTCTGAAGTTCCTGTCAATGGAATAAAATCATTTGCTTGTATGATTAAAATACCGAAAGATAAAGTTTCAGCTATTCAGTTTAAAAATAAAAACGGTATTCAAAATGATGTTAAGCTGTTTGAAAATAATGATCATACAGAATATATTGCATTTGATATAAAGGATGTCGGTGTGGTCGGTTTTATTCTTCCTTCAGATAAGAATATTTCATTTTCTGCAGAAAATCATGAAGATAATTACACTGTATTACTTTATATTACTTCAGAAAATGGATTTAATATCAATGATATAAACGGAAATGGCAATGCAGAGCAGAATTTGTTGACTTTCGGCTTCCGTATTTTTACAGATAAAGAGCACTCATTTGATAGAATTGACAGGGAAGCAGAGCTTGAACGTAATCCTCTCACCGATATCACAGTAAACGGCGGTAACGGTGAAGGGAAATTCCTCGGTTATGACTCACTCAGCGGTGCATATCTGTTCTCAATAAAAGGCACAGATTTTAATACAGCATATCAGAATCCTGATTTACAGTATTCAATGCCTCTTACCATTAAAAATGATTCAAATGACAGAAATATTTATATCCGTTCAATCGGTGATAACGGCTGTCTTGAAGCAGGTGCATTGCTTGATGATAAAGGAACTCTTGTACCCGTTAATGTTCAGGTGTGTAAGAATTTCCATGGCGACGGGGGAGAGCCTTTCTATAGTCTTGCTGACCCGCAGTACGGTGACAGTATATTTCCCGTTTCTTTGAAAGGCGAAGAAACTATTGATTTTACACTCCTGAATCTTTATCAGAATTGGGGGAAATTTCCTCTCAAACAGCTTTCTTCAATTGAATTTCACGTTTCATATTATCATTTGTCAACAGGTACAACTGAGTCTAACTGTATAGCTCCTTATTTTGTTTTTGGTAAGGACGGCTGGACATTGCCAGACTTCAGAACTGCAAGCGGTAATATGTGGAAAGATCAACCACAGTTCAATTCAGTAGGTGTTCTCAAATTTATGACTTACCGTGACGGCAAAAACGATGTATACAGTGAATATGTACATAGTGATATTGATTCTGTGGGGCAGACATATTCCGATATCACAAATACGTTCTATTCCGATGACGGCAGCTATAAATATACACTCCGTCATGTTGAATTCCCTCAGACTGACGAAAACAGAACATATTATACTCTTAATGTTGAATTCCTTGAAGATAAGACATTTGATAACTTCAGAAAAGACTTTGATCTTTTCTATTTTGATGGCAGAAGTGTTAAGTTTGACAAAATAGGCTATCTTGATTCTGATAATAAATCTGTTAATGCTGATGTTGATACTTCAAAGAAGACGAAGTATTATGTCTTAGGTAATAATGCACCGTACTGGGGATTTTATGATGTTTCTGATGATAAGAGAGAAGAGCTTGAACTGAATTTCGGTGCAAACTTTGCAATGATAATCAGAGACAGCAGAATGATAATCGGCGGATCCGAATCAGAAATTCCGTTTGTATTCCGTGAAAGCTCAGAAAAAGATATTTCAAAAGGTGCTCTGACCCTTGATGCAAAGAAACTTGATTTCAAAAAAGGTGACACAATCAGTATTGATATGATTCTTCTTCCGTGGGGAACTGGTACGGAAGAAACTGATGAACAGGTTCTTGCAGTCAGAGAAGACAGTGCATTGAACAGCACTTTTGTTGCAGCAACAACCGGTTCAGTTGCATATGATACTATAGTTCCCGTCATAAATTGTGAAAATAATAAAGCAGAATTTGTGCTTAAAGGCGGCAGAAATAATATTGCAGTCAGAATAAACGGTTTTACATCACTTGAGTGTCCCGATATTTATAAACTTGATGAAAACGGTAACCGGCAAACGGTTGAAGTTGCCTCACAGAACGGATATGACGGTTATTCTGTTTATTATAATGAGGACGGTACTTACGGATTCTCTTTTGTATATAACTCACAAAATGTCAACGATGAATATGTTTTCAGGGTTGAACAATAAATTATTATATGTCATAAATCGCATAAATATTGTATATATTGTTGTTTTTTTATGAAAAAGTGCGGCAAAATGCACAATATACTGATTGTCTGTATGTAAATTTTTTTATGCATTTAACAGTTGACATATATGATGTATATGTTTATAATTATTTTATCACAAAATAGTAGGGATACTATGTCATTTTGTGGCGCATACATATAAAATATCAAATCTGTGTATGTGAAATTAAATGGAGGTTTTTTCAATGAAACTCAAGAAAATCCTTGCTGTTGTTCTTTCACTTCTCATGGTTCTTTCTTTCGCAGCTTGTACAAAAGCTCCTGTTGAAGAAAACGGATCAGACGTTGATGAAAGCAATGTAAACAGCGAAAACGCTGCTTCTTTTGAAAAAGAAGGCGTAATCAAAATCGGCGGTATCGGTCCCCTCACAGGTGACGCAGCACTTTACGGCAACGCTGTTAAGTACGGTGCGGAACTTGCAGTTAAAGAAATCAATGCTGCAGGCGGCATCAACGGTTACGAAGTAGAGTACAAGATGGAAGACGATATGCACGATGCAGAAAAGTCAGTTAATGCTTACGGTGCTCTTAAAGACTGGGGCATGCAGATGCTCATGGGTACAGTTACATCTGTTCCCTGTACAGCTGTTTCAAACGAAGCTGCTAACGACAACATGTTCCTTCTTAGTCCCTCAGGTTCAGCTGTTGAATGTCTTCAGGCTGGCGACACACTCTTCAGAGTTTGTTTCTCAGACCCCAACCAGGGTATTGCTTCTGCTGACTACATTGCAAACAACAACGTAGCAAAGAAGATCGGTATCATCTTCAACTCATCAGACGTTTACTCAACAGGTATCAAAGATAAGTTTGTTGAACAGGCTGGTGTTAAGGGTCTTGAAATCGTTGCAACTGAAGCTTTCACAAACGACAGCGCAACAGATTTCACAGCACAGCTTACAAACATCAAGTCAAAGGGTGCAGAGCTTGTATTCCTTCCCATCTATACAGCTCCCGCTTCTCTTATCCTTCAGCAGGCTGATACAATGGGCTTTGCTCCCATCTTCTTCGGCTGTGACGGTCTCGACGGTATTCTCTCAGTTGAAAACTTCGATGCTTCACTTGCAGAAGGCGTAATGCTTCTTACTCCCTTCGTTGCTAACGCAACAGATGCTGCTACTGTAAACTTCGTTAAGGGCTTCAAAGAAATCTCTGACGAAAAGTATCTCAACCAGTTCGCTGCAGACGCTTACGATGCAATGTATGCAATCAAGGCTGCTGCTGAAAAGGCAAACGTTACACCTGAAATGGATGTTGCTGCAACAGGCGACGCTATGAAGGCTGCAATGCTTGAAATTTCAATCGACGGTGTTACAGGTGCAGGTATCACTTGGACAGCAGACGGTGAACCCTCAAAGGAACCCAAGGCTGTTAAAATCGTTAACGGCGAGTACGTTGCTCCCTGATTTTAATCGTTTTTAATTTCTCAGACGGGTATGTCGTATTTTTGCGACATACCCATGTTTGGGATTTTGACAGTTTAACAAGAGCTTTGAAACAGAGTATTTGTTGCTTTGTTATTTACAGATGCCCTGTTTCAGGGCTTTTGTGGTTATTAATAATAATTTTTTACCCCGGTAAGGAGTGGGAATTTAATGAAATTTTTATCACAGCTGATATCAGGAATCAGTTTGGGCAGTATCTATTCGCTTATTGCTCTCGGATATACAATGGTTTACGGTATCGCAAAAATGCTTAACTTTGCTCACGGCGACGTTATTATGATCGGTGCATTTGTTATTTACACAATGTGTGTTACTGCAGGTGTTCCTACAATTATTAGTGTTCTGATTGCAATTGTTTTCTGTACACTTCTGGGTGTTACAATTGAAAGATTTGCGTATAAGCCTTTAAGACAGGCAACATCACTTGCTGTTCTTATTACTGCAATCGGTGTGAGTTATCTTCTTCAGAATATTGCTCTTCTTATTTTCGGTTCAGACACAAAGTCCTTTACATCTGTTGTTAATATTGATCCGATTTCTCTTGCAGGCGGCGAACTTGTTATTTCAGGTGAAACAATAGTAACAATTGTTGTTTCTGTTGTTATCATGGTTGCTCTTGTTATTTTTGTCAACAAGACAAAACCCGGTAAAGCTATGCTTGCAGTTTCTGAAGATAAAGGTGCCGCACAGCTTATGGGTATTAATGTTAACGGAACAATAGCACTTACATTTGCAATCGGTTCTGCTCTTGCTGCTATTGCCGGTGCACTTCTTTGTTCAACATATCCCGCACTCAGCCCCTATACAGGTGCAATGCCCGGTATCAAAGCATTCGTTGCGGCTGTTCTCGGTGGTATCGGTTCAATTCCCGGTGCTATGATCGGTGGTATTGTTCTCGGTGTTATTGAAAACTTGAGTAAAGGCTATATTTCATCTCAGCTTTCAGATGCTATAGTTTTTGCTGTTCTTGTAGTAGTTCTTCTTGTCCGTCCCACAGGTATCATGGGTAAGAAGATAAATGAGAAAGTGTGAGGTGTTTCGTTATGGCTAATAAATCAAATAATTCACCTCTTACAAAGAAAAAGTCAATGCGTCCCGTTACAAAGCAGAATCTTATTACTTATGTAATGGTTATTGCAGTATTTACTCTGTTCCAGACACTTTCAGCAACAGGTAACCTCAAGTATGCTCATAAAGCACTTCTTGTTCCTGTTTGTACAAGTATCATCATGGCTGTTTCACTCAACCTTGTTGTCGGTGTTCTCGGTGAACTCAGCCTCGGTCATGCAGGTTTTATGTGTGTCGGTGCATATGCCGGTTCATTTTTCTCAGTCCTCATGGAAGATGTAATCACAATAAGCTGGCTCAGATTTACTCTTGCATTCATTATTGCCGCTGTCTGTGCATCAGTTGCAGGTATTTTTATCGGTATTCCTGTTCTCCGTCTCAAAGGTGACTATCTTGCTATTGTTACTCTTGCATTTGGTGAAATTATCAAGACAATTGTCAATGCTCTCTATATCGGTAAAGACACAGACGGTTTCCATGTTGCTCTTGATTCATCAAACCTTAATCTCGCAACAGACGGTCAGATTATTCTCAAAGGACCTCAGGGTATCACAGGCACTCCCAAGGATTCATCTTTTGTTGTCGGTTTTATCCTTATTATGATTACTCTGTTTATTGTAACAAACCTTATGGACTCAAGAACAGGCAGAGCTATCATGTCTATCCGTGATAACAGAATTGCTGCTGAATCAGTAGGTATTGATATTACAAAGTATAAACTCATGGTTTTCACAATTTCAGCCGCTATCGCAGGTTGTGCAGGTGTTCTTTATTCACATAATATTTCAACACTTACAGCAACAACATCTAACTTCGGTTATAATATGTCAATCCTTGTTCTTGTTTATGTTGTTCTCGGCGGTCTCGGAAATATCAGAGGTTCAATCATTTCTGCTACAATTCTTTATGCACTTCCCGAACTTCTCAGAGGTTTCAGTGAATACAGAATGCTCATTTATGCAATCATTCTTATTGTAATGATGATTGTCAATAACGGAACTTATTTCGTTAAACTCAAAGAAAAGGTTTCTTATAAATTTTCATCAAAAGTGAAAAAAAATAAAAAGGAGGTAATTTGAGATGGCACTACTTGAAGTCAAAAATCTCGGTATTACCTTCGGCGGTCTTAAGGCTGTAGATAATTTCAGCCTTACACTTGAAAAAGGTGCTCTTTACGGTCTTATCGGTCCCAACGGTGCAGGTAAAACAACTGTTTTCAACCTTCTTACAGGTGTTTATAAGCCCACAACAGGCACATTCTTCCTTGACGGTAAAGAACTTAAAGGCAAAAAGCCTGCTGAAATCAATAAAGCAGGTATAGCACGTACTTTCCAGAATATCCGTCTTTTCAAGAATCTTTCAGTTCTTGATAATGTAAAAGTCGGTCTTCATAATCAGATGAAGTATTCGACTGTTACAGGTATTTTCAGATTACCTTCATTTTTCAAAACTGAAAAAATGATGAATGAAAAAGCTCTTGAGCTCCTCAAGGTTTTTGAGCTTGATGAAAATGCAGATACTCTTGCATCAAACCTTCCTTACGGTAAGCAGAGAAAACTTGAAATTGCAAGAGCTATTGCAACAAATCCGAAACTTCTTCTTCTTGACGAACCTGCCGCAGGTATGAACCCCAATGAAACAAAGGAACTCATGGATACAATCAAGTTTGTAAGAGACCATTTTGATCTTACAGTTCTTGTAATTGAACACGATATGAGCCTTGTTTCAGGTATCTGTGAAGAGATTACGGTTCTTAACTTCGGTACTGAACTTGCAAAGGGTAAAACTGATGTAGTTCTTCAGAATCCCGAAGTTGTCAAGGCATATCTTGGTCAGTAAGGAGGATACATTATGGCAATGCTTGAAGTTCGTGACCTGAATGTCTACTTTGGTGTTATTCAGGCAATTAAAAATATTTCATTTGATGTTGATGCAGGTGAGGTTGTAGCTCTTATCGGTGCAAACGGTGCAGGTAAGACAACAACACTTCACACAGTAACAGGTCTTCTTCCCGCCGCAAGCGGTAAAATCACACTTGACGGTAAAGACCTCGGAAAAGTTCCCGCACATAAGATTGTTTCAATGGGTATGGCTCACGTCCCCGAAGGAAGACGTGTTTTTGCGGCTCTTTCTGTTTATGACAACCTTAAAATGGGTGCATATACAAGAAAAGACAAGAAGGAAATTGAAGATTCTCTTGAAATGGTTTTTGAAGCTTTCCCCAGACTGAAAGAAAGACGCAATCAGGTTGCAGGTACTCTTTCAGGCGGTGAACAGCAGATGCTCGCAATGGGCAGAGCTCTTATGAGTAAGCCCAGAATCATCCTTATGGATGAACCTTCAATGGGTCTTTCACCTCTTTATGTTACAGAAATTTTCGAGATTATCAAGAAAATCAAGAGCGAAGGCACAACTGTTCTTCTTGTTGAACAGAATGCCAATATGGCTCTTCAGGTTGCTGACAGAGCTTACGTTCTTGAAACAGGCAGAATCATCATGGACGGTAAGGCAAGCGACCTTATGAATGATGAGAGAGTGCGTAAAGCATATCTCGGTGCTTAACTTAATATAATGAAAACAGGAGTCGTGAAAACGACTCCTTACAGACTGTCGAAAAAGTCCAGCAAAAGCTGGGCTTTTTTTCATATATGTGATATAATGTATATGGTGATAAAAAATGTTAGAAGAAAAGAAGAATATAAATAAAAGAAACGACGGAGAAATCGTAAGTTTAAATGATTTG
>JAZSPR010000100.1:0-2601 GCA_045537555.1 Acutalibacteraceae bacterium
AGGCCCTGCTTCTTACGGTATGACAGATACTCTCGGAAGAATGCACTCTGATGCTCAGTTCGCAGGTTCTTCTTCTGTACCTGCTCACGTTGAGATGATGGGACTTATCGGTGCAGGTAACAACCCAATGGTTGGTATGACTGTTGCTTGTGCAGTTGCTATCGAAGAGGCTATGAAGTAATTTCATAAGAATTTTCAGACACGGTGTCACTTTGGTGATGCCGTGTTTTTTTATGCATTTTCACAAGACTAATTTTTGACAAATATGTATAAAGTGTAAATTTTCGAGATTGGTTCAATAAAAATTGGCAAAACCATTGAAAAATTATGTGCAATGTGTTATAATGAGGAGGGTAATATCCTTTTGCTAAGATTTACATGAGTAGATATGCCGCAAAGCTTTGAATTGCAGAAAATTATGGGGTTATCTAAAAACCGGAACACGAGCGAAATCAAGCCGTGAGGGAGGTTTTTAGAGGTTCCCTTATAAAGTTGGGAGTGAAAGTGTTGTCAGCAATGAATGAAGAAAATATCAATAGAATTTATGCGGAACTGCTGAATTCCGTTGATTGCGGTGTGTTTGCCTATACTGTGCCGCAGTATGAGGTTTTTAATATTAACAAAGAAGCTCGTAATATTTTTGAATTTGAAAACGAAGATACAATACAGGCTTTTACTAAATTTTATAACGATATGATACACCCCGAGGACAGAACACGAATTCTCAAAGATAATTCAAATCTGGAGCAGAATGGCGGAGAGGTTACTCATAAATACCGAATAATCGGCAAAAAAGGCGTAAAATACGTGAAATCCGTTTCAAAAATGATTGTTTCGGAAAATGGGCAGAAGTATATTTTTGTGTCGGTGACTGACACAACACATCTTGTTCAGCTGAAAAAACTTCTCAACAGAGAACGTACAAGCTGCCGTGAAGCACTTATTAAAAATTGCGAATACGGATTTTTCTTTGACCTTACCGAGGGTATTGTTGATGAAGAATTTGTGACGGAAAACGAGCTTGGACTTGCGGAAATGCTTGGAATTGAGCCGCCTGTTAAATTTGATGAGCTGGCTTTCACATATTTGCAGAAGGTGAATCCTGTTTTTCTTGAAAAAGGAATGGAGAAGTATTTTACTGTAAAAGGTCTGAAAGATGCCTATGAAAAGGGCATGAGCTGTGTCAACACGGAGTATTATATTCCGTTGACAGATAAGTATATAAGAACAAATGCGATTATCTCCAAAGATGACGAAAATGACCATTTACAGGCATATATCATTGCTTACGATATTTCTGAAACGAGAAAGAAAGAGCGGGAAGTCAACAGACAGCTTGTAACGCAGAATATGCAACTTTTATCAATAACTGACGAATTAACAGAACAGCTTGCCACAGGAATTTTAGCCTACACATTGCCTGAGAGAAACATTCTGGTGTTTAATCAGGAGGCGAAAAATATGTTCGGAGTGCCTGAATTAAAGACTGGCGTATTAAATTTTGATGTTACTCACCGAATTGTTCCCGAGGATAAAAAGGCGGTCGGCCTTGCTGTACGCAAACTTCAGAAGCCGGGTGACAGTGTGGAATATACTTTCCACAATCTTAACAAGGACGGCACGATTGCAGCCCTGAAATGCAGAACGAGATTGCTTAGTTTTTCGGACGGCGGACTGTATATTCTCAGCTCAATTGCTGACATTACCGAACAGGAAAATTTTGAAAAACGCCTTTGCGAGGAGCGACAGAACTATAAAACTGCCCTTGCAATCGGCAGCTTTGCTTTCTTCAATATCGACCTTACCGAGGGTAAGATAAAAGAGCCGATTATTGCGAAAAATGGGGAAAATCTGACTGAGGAGTTCGGAGTTCAGCTGCCTGTTTATTATGACGATTTTGCGAGAATTATGTTTGGTGAAAACAGAATTCAGACGGATTCGGACAAAATTGAAACCCTTCGAAGCAGAAAACGTTTGATTTCGACTTATAAAGACGGAACATCAGTAATCGACCTTGATTATTATGTTTCTGATAAAAAAATGAGTATTCACCTTATGTTAATGCTCTATAGAATAGACAATAATCTGAATGCGACGTTTATTTTTTATGATAAAAACAATTGATTTTATGGCTTGAAAACGTGAATTTTGCTGTTGATTTTTTGAAATTTGAGGTTTTTGTGATGAATTGATGTAATTTTACACAAAAAGTGGCGAAAAAATTGAGTAAAGTTTGAGTTGACAAGCCGTAAAAAGTGTGATATAATAATAACTGTCGTCAGGGAACGACAGCAGAAACCTAAAAATCGCAGATAAGAGATGAATGAGTGAGAAAAGTTTGAGATATTTTTGAGAGGGGAATGAAAATAACCTCTGAGAAGATTAAATAAAAAACTTTTTAAAAACCACTTGACAAGCTCTGAGAGATGTGATATAATAGATAGGCTGTCTGATGACAGACATCTTAAATCGAGAGTGCTGAAAAAGTTTTTTAAAAAAACTTGAAAAAAGTACTTGACAAACGGTTGGAGATGTGATATAATAGAAAAGCTGCACTGCTTAAGAGCAGAAAGCTGAACAGCATCTTGAAAATTGAACAAT
>JAZSPR010000078.1:0-2513 GCA_045537555.1 Acutalibacteraceae bacterium
CCCTCCCTTTGCTGACTTTTGATGAGAGGGATTTTTTTGTATAAGAAAATTTCAAGTCTTTTCATTCGTGTCAATTAGTCTTAAGTCGGAGGCCAAGCGGTCTTAGGAAGACAACTCTGCCTTTCAACTCCTTGGCTCACAGAACGACATGGCTACGATCCGACTTCCCTCCCTTTGCTGACTTTTGATGAGAGGGATTTTTTTGTATAAGAAAATTTCAAGTCTTTTCATTCGTGTCAATTAGTCTTTTCAAATGAGTTTCATTTAAGTCCTCTGCCATTTGCTTTTATAAAGTTTTAGTTGTTACAAAGTACTAATCAATTTTATTGATTAAACAATTTGATTTATGGTGTTTACCATTAATTTTGAATATTTTGGTATGTTTTTTTAAATAAATTCCGTCTGTTTAAAATATCCAAAACATTAAAAATACTCACATTAAATTACTGGGATTTTGAAAATTGATTTGCGTGTCTATAAAAAGACGTTGGCTGTATATTTGCACATTGACAAATTCCGCAAAAAATGGTATCATAAGTATAGGCATTATGCCAAAAATCAATGGAGGATGATAAAAATGAAGAAGTTGATAACAGTTGTAATGACAGCGATGTGTATGACTTTTGCAGGTGCGATGACAGCGAATGCCGCAGATAGTGCGGTTGTAGGTGACACAAATGGTGACGGTGTGGTTGATGCCTCCGATGCTTCTGACATCCTCAGCTACTATGCTGATATATCTGTTGGCATTGGAGCTATTGCAGACGAAAAATATATGGCGGTTTCGGACATTAATAATGACGGAGCAATTGACGCAGCCGATGCCTCGAATGTTCTGGAATATTACACATATACCTCCACAATTCCCGAAACAGAGGAGATTGTAGGTATTCGTGAACATCTGAAAATTCCCGAAAAAAAGCCTGTTGTGACTACAAAACCGTCCTCAGCTGCAACAACGGCTGCAACTAAAAAGACAACACAGACAAATACTGTTAAAACGACTGTTTCTGCGGATTTATCGGGAGCTGTTACCACAATTCCCACAACCCCCGATGCAGAATCACCCGTAACAACGGAAATCGTGAACTATGTCCTTGCTCCGGAGGGGCTTAATCCCGGCGAAAAGGGAACAATTGAATATATTGTAAATACGGCTGAACTGAAACCTCACGATGACATTCCACTTTATAATATAAAGGAGAATAACATATACGGCGGTTTGCACTACAAATCCAATACTTATTATCTGACGGACAACACGAAAAAAATCCTCAATGACTTTGCAAAGGAGCATTTTACTGAGGATATGACCAACTATGACCGTCTGAAATACACATGGAATTGGCTCCACTATAATGTAGACTATGCGTCCTCGTGGGAGGCTTACTCCAAAATCAGCGGACTTAGTTTCTCCGAGGCTTGTTTTGTTTACAAGTCGGGACAGTGTATCCAGTACAACGGTGCATTTGCCGAAATGATGGCATATATGGGCTATGATGTGTATATGCTGGAGAAGTGGAATGGTGCGAATTGTACAAATCAGCACTTTATGTCTGAGGTCAATATCGGCGGAGTCGGCTACAATACAGAAGTGGGCGAAAGGTCCTATGACTCGCCTCCCTACTATTATTGGATGTGGCTTTTTGACAGCAAAAGACAGGAATTTTTCGGCGAACAGGTTAATACAGCCGAATTAAGAATTAAGGATGAAATTAATGGTTAGAATAGTTGTAATTGGAGCAGGGGCGGTAATCGCCCTTGCGGGTTTTGTTTATCTTATAAAGCTTTTGATATTGCGTTTTGGTGGAACTCGAACAACGGCGGAAGTGATTTCCGCTGTTGAGCCAAAACAGGGTTACTATGTCCACAAACTCCGCTTTGAGCATAATGGCAAAATGGTAGAGAAAGACGATAAAACAGGCTATTCCCAGCCTTTTTCCGTAGGTGAAAAGCTTGAAATCATATGCAGTAAAACTGATGCGGACAAGTTTGAGTATGTCGGTGCATTAAAAAAGAATATGATTATTGCGACAGTTATGATAGTAATGTCGATTTTAATCGTCCTCAGATTTATGTTTTTCGTAACTGATGATGAATTGATGTAATTTTACACAAAAAGTGGCGAGAAAATTGAGTAAAGTTTGAGTTGACAAGCCGTAAAAAGTGTGATATAATAATAACTGTCGTCAGGGAACGACAGCAGAAACCTAAAAATCGCAGATAAGAGATGGACGAGTGAGAGAAAGTTGAAGTGATTTTCAAGAGAGGGAATGAAAATAACCTCTGAGAAAATTAAATAAAAAACTTTTTAAAAACACTTGACAAGCTCTGAAAGATGTGATATAATAGATAGGCTGTCTGATGACAGGCATCTTAAATCGAGAGTGCTGAAAAAGTTTTTTAAAAAAACTTGAAAAAAGTACTTGACAAACGGTTGGAGATGTGATATAATAGAAAAGCTGCACTGCTTAAGAGCAGAAAGCTGAACAGCATCTTGAAAATTGAACAAT
>JAZSPR010000159.1:0-6425 GCA_045537555.1 Acutalibacteraceae bacterium
GAAATCATACGGTTCAAAAACTTCTCCTTTTCTTTTGAAGCATGAGGGCGGTATTTTGTTTTCACTATCATAAAACTCATAAACTGTGCCTGTACGGTTATACCACTCATTTATAACATCAAGAGTTTTATCTTTAATTTTCCGTGACAAATCGCCATATCCGTAATCTGCAAGTCCGTTGGAAATCATATAGTTGTAGTTAATCCACACGGGTCCCCTCCACATATCTGTGCCGAAGGTCTTGTCTTTTTTTGATATGCTCGGTATAGGGAATTCAGTGCCGAATTCGTCGGGTTTTTCAAGGTGAGAAATGAGTTTATTGCACTGTTCTTCATCGCATATGCCTGCAAAAATCGGAAGGAATGATGCAACCGACTGCACCTTGTTGAAACAATTATTCTCAATATCATAATCATAGTAAAAGCCGTCATCTTCGCACCACATAGTGCTGTTTATATCGGCTTTAATTTTTTCATACCAACTGCTGAAAAAATCAGAGTTTGCTTTATCACCCAGTTCATCAGCAATCTTCTTCATAAACCGAGCCTCATTTGCCATATAACATGAAAGGTCAATAGCAAAAAGGTCACTATTTATATCAAATCTCGGTGAGTTATCCATTCCCGATTCATCACAACGGTTGTTCTTTTCGGGGTTTGTATGCCATGAATACAGTTCATTTTCCGTTTTTCTTCTGTTGTTCTGACACCACAGAAGAAAGTTTTTGTTTTTTTCAAAAACTGTTTTAAGAAACTCTTTATCTTGGCTTTTTACATAAACAAGCCATGCACCCCAACCGATAACGGGTGGCTGAGTTATGTCTGATATATAATCAGGTCTTGCCATATGAGGTATAAAACCGTCATCATTCTGCACGTCGAAAAGTGCAAGGATAAGGCTCTGTGCAACAGTTGTGTCAAGGTGTCTGTGACCTATTGCGTGAAAAATCGAATCCCACAGCCACATATTTCTGTGAGGCAGACGGTCAGGAGTGGACCATATTCTTTTTATATTGCCTTCGGGTGAATAGAGCTGACTTCTCATTACGCTTATACATTTGGCATATAAAGAGGAATATTTATTATCTTCTGGAAGTTTATTTTCAAAAGGCTTTTTCTTTTGTGATTTAAGCTGTTCAATATCTGCATCAATACCTTTTTCAC
Organism: Acutalibacteraceae bacterium; assembly: GCA_045537555.1. Taxonomy (GTDB): domain Bacteria; phylum Bacillota; class Clostridia; order Oscillospirales; family Acutalibacteraceae; genus UBA1081. The sequence goes on from JAZSPR010000159.1 coordinate 1,164, forward strand.
AAAGATTGATAACCTCTTTTTTACTTTTTCCATAGGCAAAAGCAAATTTGCCGTTTCTTTTGAGTATAGCCGTATATTCACCGTCATCGGTGTTATGTATTTCCATATCACCATTTCTGATGGTTTTACATTCACCGCCGAGGCTTACAAAAACACCCGTATCAGCTATGTATTCACCGATAACAAGATGCCTTTCTGCAAATATCATGCTGAAATTACCTTTTTGAGTGTTAATTTCAATCATATCAGATGCTACACACTTAATTTCAGGTGATAAATCTTTATTGATATCACCTGTAAAAAGTGTTCTGCGGCAATTTGTATTGAATATCACGCCGATTTTATCACCGCATAAGGTTCCCGTGAAATCGTCGCTGAAAAGGGATTTGCCGTCAAGAGCTGAGAATGCAAAAAGCTGTCCCTGACCCCATTTTTTTGGTATCATTTTATTTGCTCCTCGTTTTATACTGTTTCAGCTTCTTCAAGTTTTGCTTTTGCCTCAGCTCTTATTTCTTCAAGTTCTGCCATGATTTTTTCCTTGCGCTTGCCTGTAAAGTTATCAAACATCATAACAATAGCGGGGATAAGGTTGCCGATAATTCCGGGAATTGCAACAAGCAGGAAAATACCGTGTAATGTTTCGGAGGTCTGAATAGCCTCAACCATCTGTCCGCCGATATTCTGAGCACTCTGATAACCGATAAGGGCAAGTCCGCCGTTGACAAGTAACTCTTTCCAGAGTGCAGTAATTCTTGAAACCATAGTATTGAAAGCAAAAACCATACCCTCATTACGCTGTGCAATGCCGTATTTCTTGTAGCTTTTCCATTCCATATAGTCTGTTGAGTCTGCAAGAAGAATTCGTTTTGCGGCAGATGCACCCGCATTGGGAAGTCCGCCGAGAGCAATAAGTATACCTACAATCCAGAGGTTCTTATAGCCGCAGATAAAGAGGAGAATATAGCAGATTGCCGTATGTAAATAACCGAGAACAACAATATCTCTTGATGAAAGTTTTTTGCCGATGAAAGGAACAGAGAAAAGTCCGCCGTAAGAAAGTGCAGAACTTGCAATTTCAACGTATGTTTTCATTCCGTAGTTATTAAGTGTCTGTTTATAGAAGAAAGGAAGCGAATTGTAACAGACCTGCCTGATTGATTCAATACATGAACTGAGTGAAAGGAGAAGAAGAGGTCTGTTGAGAAGAATGAGTTTATAGTCAATTTTCACCTTTTTGTTATCTTTCGGAGGAAGAACAAGATTTCTCTCTTTAAGTGTAAAACAAGGTACAAGCATTGAGAACAGACCGAGTATGCCGAAAAACAGAGCAACGGAGAAGAATGCCCATTTTTCGGAATTGTAGTCGCCGTCCATCATATCAATGATAATGGGCACAACACCGCCGGGAAGCATTGAACCGAGAGTGGATGCAACCTGAGCAACGGTGTAGAAGTTTTTTCTTGACTTTGCATTGGGTGTCATTCTGACGGAAAGCGTTGAAAGTGCAACATCAAAAAATGTGTCTGCAATGTTGAAAGTAAGGAAGAGTATGAAGCTCCATATAAAATTGAACATTATTGATGATGAGGGGACAACAAAGAGAAGTACGGATGCGAGTGTAAAGGGTATTGCCGAAGCCCTCATAAATGTTCTTGCATTACCCTTTTTTGAACGGTTGCCGTCAAGCATTGCACCGACAATGGGTGCTATAAGTATGTTAACGAATGTTGTTGCCGACTTCATTGAAACAACCTGACTTGTTTTGAGTCCCATATAGTCATACATAAACTGGTCGGTATATGTACTGACCGAGTCCTGTCCCATACAGTTTCCGAATACGCCCGAAACGTATCCGACCTGTTCTTTTAATGCTACATCAGGATTGTTTTTGAATTCATTGAATTTTTCTTTAAATTTTCCCATTTTAACTTCTCCTTATATTTCAATCATTTTATTTATCGGTTCAGACTGCACACCGTAAGCGGTTTCAGCCCTTATGCTGACTTTATACTCACCTTTTTGAAGAGTTCCGATGTGAGTTTTAAGTCTGTCTTCGGTTTTATAAAGATAATATGACTCAAGTGTTTTTCCTTTTGCAATTTCATTACCGTCTTTATCGTAAACCGATACTCTGTAAATAAAAACAGGCATACCGTCTGTGCTTTCGGCTTTCGGATATTCAACATAACCGTCTTTTATCGTAATTTCTGCATTATCCGAGAAAACGGGAGGCTTGCTTCTGAGCCTTTGTTTTTCTTCGGTGTATTCTCTGTTGGTTTTATCGGCAGGATTTTTCAGAAAATACTCACAAAGAACTTCTTCTGCTTCACAATCAATACCGATAAGACGGAGATTGCTGTCTTTATCAATTTCAACAATCCAGAAAGTACCGCAGTCACTTCTGTTTTCGGGGTGGATTTTTCTTTCACCGTCAACGGTAAGCTCCGTGTATTTCAGCGAGCCTGTACCGACAGCCGTATATTCATTCTGCCACAGCGATCGGGGATCATTTAAAGGATAATGCGAATGTCCCGAAAAATCAACCGTATTCGGATATTTTTTTAATATCGGAGTAAAAAAATCGTGTCCCCAGCCGTCAATATCACCGCTTCCGTAAACTGTATATCTGACATGTTCATGATGCATCAGAAAAACCGGCTTATCGGGAGTGTCTGCTACAGCCTTATCAAGCTCTTTTATAAGCCAATTCCTTTGCATAGGTGTATAGTAAATTCCGGGAAGTTTACATGTCGAAAGACCGATAAAATGATAACCGTTGATTATCACATGAAAATCTGTTTGCTGATCTGTAAGTGAGTTATAATATGCCAGCGATTTCTTCCCCATGCTTATTGAATCATGCCCTTTTGCAACGACACAAAGCATACGGGTGCCTTTTCCCGTTGCATAATCATAAATAGTTTTAAATGCATCAAATTCTTCTTTTCTGCCTTTGTCGGTGATATCCCCGGCAATAAGAAAAGCATCAAGTTCTTTATAAACAGAATTATTTTCTGCAAATGCAAACGAAAGGTCAACAGCCTTTTTCAGTCTTCTGTATCCGGCTGAACCAATGGCTTCAATATGAGCATCACTGCAGACGGCAAACCGCATAACGGGTAAAAAGTCATTTTTCATAATGTCACCTTACTGAAAATAAATGCTTAGTGCAAAAAGTGTCTGCGCAGGAAAATATGTGTAAGTCACAGCGTGACGAAGAAACTTCGGCAGCTTCATTCCGCCCGATTTCAGACCTAAAAGTATATCTGAAATAACAAAAAAGACCGAAGCCGTAATCAGACAAAGACCCGATGAAGGGTTTGCACTTTTTATTGCAACAATACCTTTTGCAACACCGCACGCAAATGAAAAAAGCAGAAGTAACGCATAAATCAGAATCGGCTTTTCCATTCTGCCGAGCCTGATTTTTGTTTTTATAATATAAACCATGGGGATAAACATAATCACAGTCATAACAATAACGGGAATAATATATTCAACCGCTTTCATTTCTCCGATAAGAAGGAATGTTACGCTGTAAACTATATGTCCGAGTGCAAAGAAAACGACTCCCACGGAAAAATATTTATCGTTTTTATAACTTAAGAAAAAATCACCGAAAAGTCCTGAAAAAAGCGCTCCGAGTATAAGAACGGAATAATCCGTCAATCTGTGAAGAGACACAGCTGAAAGAATACCCGTAACAAGATACATAAATGCACAAAGCATTTTTATTTTAAAACCGTATTTCGATGAAAGTCCCGTTTTTTGAGTAATAATTGGCATCAGTGCCGAAAAAAGTGCAAAAATCAAAGGTAATGTTTGCATTTTATTTGTGGTTATAAATTCTCTCAGCCGTATAAGTGCCGTCTGAGTTAATTTGAAGAAGTGTACAACCCTGAATCCATTCGTTTTCGGGAGAATCAAATTTTGTCTGCATATTATAAACACCGTAACCCGATGTCTGAATATAGGAAAGAAGAACATCGTCACACATGACTCCGAAATCATTTACATGGTCATGACCGAAGAAAACAGCCTGAGTGCTTCCCTTTTTTTTGATTGCACTCCAGAGCCCTGCATCAAAACCTGATTCGCATATACCTTCTCTTTTTTCTCCGTAAAGGAATTCACCTTCGGCATATTCTTTTTCTGCCTGATAAGGAGGAATGTGAACAACCGTTACTGATTTAAAATCACCGTACTGAGCTTTTATTGCATCATGCCTTTCCTTATACCATTCAACCTGCGAAGTCTTTACACCGTCATAAACTTCGCCGTCTTTGTCAACTGCATATTCAGCCTTTGCATCTTCGGTCATATAACTGCCCGAATCCATAAAGAAGAATACCTGCTTCAGAGTGTGGTCGGAATTCAGAATATTAACTGCATAGTTTCCGTTGCCGTCAACATCTTCTTTGCCTTCTCTCATAAGGCAATAATCAAAGGAAGAGAAAATTTTAACATTTTCTTCTCTTGAAACAGCAAGAAATCCTTCACCTTCGTGGTTGCCGAGGACTGCTGCCCAGTAAACACCGAGAGCATCCATAAGACGTGCAAATTCGTTTGTTCTCTTTTTATTGAAGCCCGAAGAAATATTATCACCGCCGAAAATTACAAGGTCGGGCTTTTGTTCCGTTATATTTTTTACTATGTATGAAACAGTCTGATTGTCTTCGTCTTTTTTGCCGTTGAGATGTGTATCGGTGAACATAAGGACTCTGAATTCACCGTCACCTTTCTTTTTAAGAGTAACGCTGTCTGTGTCTTCTGCGACAATTTCAACATCGTTTTCAATTTTTGTGACTGTTGTGATGTCGTAGGAAATGCCCTGATTGCTTTTGAAAATCAGAAAACCGCCAAAAACGATTACTGCAACAATCAGAACAGAAATCAATATTTTTACACCTTTTTTCATACACACCAAATCCTTTATAATTACTCAATCATATAATAACATCTAATTTATTATATTTCCTTGATTATTTTGACTGATTAAAACAGTTTTCTTGACTTTTTTGATGTGTGGTGCTATTATCCTTTTAAGAATAGAGGTGATGTGTTATGAGTTATATTAAATTTGATCCCGATGAAAAATTTTATTTTCAGCACGGTATGAGTAAAAGAGTTACAGAAACCGGAGCTTCCTGGCCCCATTACCACGGTCTTTATGAGATATATTTTCTTCTTGAAGGGAACTGTACATACTTTATTGACAACAAGGTTTATGCTGTTCAATCGGGCGATATTGTAATAGTTCCC
>JAZSPR010000095.1:0-10726 GCA_045537555.1 Acutalibacteraceae bacterium
GTTTTCGGGGTTTTTATCGATACAGTCAGCAAGCTTGCCGGGAAGCGAGTTACCGCCGAGAGCAGTTTTTCTTCTTGCATTTTCTCTTGCTTTTCTTGCAGCTTCTCTTGCTCTTGATGCATCAAGTGATTTATTGAAAATAAGCTTTGCTACTGAAGGATTTTCTTCAAAATATGTTGTGACTTTATCTGTGATAAGCTGGGATACAATCTGAGTCATTTCGGTGTTGCCGAGTTTACCCTTTGTCTGACCTTCAAACTGTGCTTCTGTCAGTTTTACGCTGATAACACAGCAGAGACCTTCACGGACGTCATCACCCGAAAGATTCTTGTCAGCTTCTTTAAGAAGACCGTACTTTCTGCCGTAATCATTGAATACTCTTGTAAGTGCTCTCTTGAAGCCTTCTTCGTGAGTACCGCCGTCGATTGTTCTTACGTTATTTGCAAATGAAAGAATTGTTTCGTTATAGCCGTCGTTATAAAGCATTGCAACTTCCGCATACTTATCACCCACAACAGTTGAAAAATGCATAGGTTTTTCATGAATTGCGGTAAGTGCTCTTGACTCTGTTTCAAAAGTTACGAAACTTGAAAGACCGCCGTGATAGCAATATACTTCTTCAACGGGATTTTCATCGTCACGGTAGTCAGCAAGAGTGATTGAAAGACCTGCGTTAAGGAATGCACTCTCTCTGAGTCTTGTCTGCAGAGTTGAATATTCATAAACGGTTGTATCTGTGAATATTTCAGGGTCAGCCTTGAAACGTACAAGTGTACCTGTTTCTTCGCTCTTTCCCACGATTTCGAGGTCAGTTACAATATTACCTCTTTCAAATCTCTGCTTGTAAACGTTGCCGTTTCTTGAAACCTCAACCTCAAGCCATTCTGAAAGTGCGTTAACAACAGATGAACCTACACCGTGAAGACCGCCTGATACTTTATAACCGCTGCCGCCGAATTTACCACCGGCATGAAGAACTGTGAGAACAACAGTTACAGCGGGAAGTCCCTGCTGTTCATTGATGTCAACGGGAATTCCTCGGCCGTTGTCTCTTACTTCAATGATATTTCCGGGCAGAATCGTTACTTCGATATGTGTACAGTAACCTGCAAGTGCTTCGTCGATTGAGTTATCAACGATTTCATATACAAGATGGTGAAGACCTCTGATACCCGTTGAACCGATATACATACCGGGACGCTTACGGACTGCCTCAAGACCTTCAAGAACCTGAATCTGACCTGCACCGTATTCATCGGTTACAACGGTATCCATTGTTTCAAGTTCTGCATTTTCTTCATTTTTTATGCTGCTGTCTGTTTTTTCAAAATCGGCAGCATTGAATTCTTTCTTTTCTTCGTCCAAGAATAAACATCCTTTCTGTTACAATTCATCGAATTGCTTAGACTTCGCTCTTTTCAACAGAGTTGAAGGAGCAATCTGAGTTATATATACTTTTTTTGAATTATTACCGTTTGTGCAAACAACAAATGATTTCGGCAATTCATATGAAACATTCACAACATCGCCGTCTTTTTCGGATTTTGTAAGATAATCCCTCGTCGATTTCATGACTGTGGTGTTATCCATATCAAAAATACCTAAAAGATTTTTTGTCGTTATGACAGTTGACTGTCCGAGATGAAGATACATCAGACCACCTGTCCGTTCTTTATTTCAAAGGTTTTGCCGTCATAAAGTCTTAACACCGTTGACGGCTCACAACAGGTTATAAAAACCTGCCAATCCCTTATATGATTGAGAATATAATCCTGACGGTGAACATCAAGCTCACTCATGACATCATCAAGGAGTGCTACGGGTCTTTCTCCCGTAAGTTCTTTTATAATTTCAGCTTCACCGAGTTTAAGTGCCAGCGCTGCTGACCTCTGCTGACCCTGCGAGCCGAATTTTTTAGCGGGAATACCGTTGATTTCAATTTCAATATCATCTCTGTGTGCACCGATATTTGTTGTGCCGTAAAGAATATCACCGTTTTCGTTGTTTTTAAGAATTTTACTTATTTTTTCTTCATCAACGGGTTCATTTATATATTCGTATTTAGACTGTGAAAGCCTGAGCATATATTTAAGAGTAAGTGTTTCACGACTTCCCGAAAGCCCTGAATAAATCTCTGATGCAGTCTGTGACAGCTTTTCAAGATAACTGAGTCTTTCATTTACAAGCTGAACCGATTTTATACACAGATTACTGTTCCATATATCAAGAAAATCGTAATTTTTATTGTTATATTTAAGCTCTTTGAGAAATGAATTTCTCTGAATGAGAACTTTGTTATATTCGGTAAGTGCTTTTGTGTAAGACGGTTTTAATCTGCAGAGAGCAGAATCCATGAATCTTCTTCTTTCGGAAGGATTACCTTTTACAAGTGAAAGGTACGAGGGTGCAAAAACAACACAGTTGAATACACCTAAAAGTTTTGAAGATGCAGTCATGGGAACGGAATTGAGAATGATTTTTTTAGCCTGGGACGAAACAATCATTTTTGCATTCTGTTCTCTTCCCATGCCGTAAAAATCAAGCTCTGTTCTGAAAAAGTCCTCTCCGAAACGGATAAGGTCTGTTTCCTTTGATCCTCTGAATGACCTGAAACCGCTGAAAAGCCATATGCTTTCAAGCAGATTTGTTTTTCCCTGTGCATTTTCCCCGAAGATGATATTTATACCTTCGGAAGGCTTTATTTCAAGCTCTTTTATGTTTCTGAAATTATTTATATTCAGATTTGTTATGTTCATTTTTCTTCAACCGACCAGACAGTATCTTCAAAACGGATTTTATCGCCTGCTTTGATTTTTCTGCCTCTCTGGTCACAGATTACACCGTTTACTTCAACAAGTCCGTCCTGAATAAGTATCTTTGCATGACCGCCCGTCTGAGCAATATCACACAGCTTCAGGAGTGAATCAAGCTTGATAAAAGGCGGGTCAATCTTTATGACCTTTTCTTCTTTTTTTATGGCTTTGACTTTTATAACTTTTTTCATATTATCATAAACCTTGTATGATTTAATTTATTGACAAATCAGAATTTGTCGGGATGTTTGAATAAACCAATAGTAGGGACCGATGCCCACATCGGTCCGCATTTGTCGAAGACAAATCGGAAATCTCTGATTTCCGCAAAGCGAACAAATTATTTCATTCAGCTTATTGATATTGAACGATTTGTAATCGTTATTGCTCCGCTACACTCCGCAATCGGACCGATGTGGGCATCGGTCCCTACAAAATTTGTTTGTGTTAAAATCAGACTTGCTTTATCACACAATTTTTATATAATCAACACCGTCAGGTGTTCCATAATTGCGAATTGAGCATTTCAAATTGCGAATTTGAAAGAGCCCTACAAATTATTATTTAACTCAGTCTTACCGGCAGTATCAGATACAGGAACGACTCGCCTGATGTGGGAATAATACATACGGGATTTGTGGGGCTTACCATACCTATAAGAATTTCTTCTTCTTCACCTGCTCTGAGTGCATCAAGAATATATCTTGACTGAATACCGATTTCAATATCGTTACCGTCAACAGAGACTTCGAGTTTATCATTTGCTGTACCGAGAGCTGTTGCGGTTGAAATCTTGAGTTCATTTTCTCTGAATTCAAGTTTAAGGGGTGCTTTGAATCTGTCTGTAATGATAAGCGCAACACGTTCAACGCTGCTTATCATATCTTTTGACTTTGTTCTGACAACCGTATTGTAATTTGTGGGAATAATTGATTCATACTTCATGAATTCGCCTTCAAGAAGTCTTGAAATAATTGTATAACCGTTTATTTCAAAAAGAATATGTCTTCTTCCCAGACCGATTTTAACAAAACCGTCTCCTTCTGGAATAAGCTTCATTATTTCACCCATTGTTTTTGCAGGAACAACGAATGAAAGCTCTTCTCCGTTATATTCAATGAATTCTTTTCTTATAGCAATTCTGTGTGAGTCAATTGCAACGAGTCTGATTTCACCGGGCTTTATTTCAAACTTTATTCCTTTATGAATAACTCTTACATCGTTTACGGCAACTGAGAAGATAGTTTTCTTTATCATATCTTTAAGAATCTTCTGTGATATATCAATATCCTTGCCGTTTATAATAACGGGAAGTTCGGGATAGTCTTTGGGACTGATACCAGTCATGTAATATTCAATATCACCGCAGTAAATTTTACATTGCAGTTTATCGTCTGTTTCAAATATTATTTTATCGTAGGGGATATGTCTGATAATGTCACAGAATGTCTTTGCATTGATGATAACAGAGCCTTCTTCAATAACATCAGCCTCAATTACGGTTTCAATACCTATTTCAAGGTCATAACCCGTAAGCTTTACTCCTTTGTCATCTGCTGTGAAAAGAATACCTTCAAGAATAGGCATTGCTGTTTTTGTCATAACAGCTTTCTGTACATTCATAACTGCTTCTGCAAGAATGGAAGTATTGCATATAATCTTCATTTTGTTTTGCAATGCGGTTTTCGACATTGTCAGTTACCGCATATCTCCCTTCTGAAAACTTTTTTAAGTTCAGAACGCCTTACATAACTTATCTTTACTCTTATTAAGTAGTATAATAAGTAGGGGGTGTTCAAACTGTTCAAAAATGTTAAAACCGTTGATTTACAGGGTTTTATGAATAATTTTCATTGTTCAGAACATAACCGTAATCATGTTCAAAAACATAATTCTTAAAAAGAAAAATAACAGAATGTTTATAATGTTCAAAACCCTGTGTTTAAAACTCATAACTTGTTCAAAACTTATCGTGTTTTTTGAACATAACATATGTTTATAATATGTTTAAAAATCAGTTATCTTTAAACTGTTTTATTATGTTATAAACAGTATTTTTGAATTTTACATCTCTCATTATTCTTTCTTCAACAATATCAATTGAATGTTTTACTGTTGAATGTTTCTTGCCGCCGAATTTATTTCCTATATTTTCAAGTGAAAGACCCGTTACTTCTCTTATTATGTACATAGAAACGTTTCTTGCAAGAGAGATGTTTGCATTTCTCTTTTCTGAAATAAGGTCTGACTTTGTAAGGTCATATTTATCAGCAACGCTTTCAATGATATCATCAACTGTCGCTGAAACAGGTCTGTTATCTGTTTCAATATCATGAATAATCTGCTGAATACTGCCCATTGTGGGAGCTATGCCGTAAAGTGATTCCATTGCGGCAATTTTATTGATAGTGCCTTCAATCTGTCTTATATTATCTTTGATTTTTTCTGCAATATAGTTTATCATCGGTTTTGAAAGCTTGAGATTGCTTTCTTCCGCCTTTGTGATGATAATTGCAGTTCTTGTTTCAATATCGGGCGGCTGAATATCAGCAATAAGACCGCTTTCAAATCTTGTTTTGATTCTTTCATCAAGACCTTCAATTTCTTTGGGAGGACGGTCAGATGTAATAACAATTTGTTTGTTTGCATTGATAAGGTCATTGAAAGTGTGGAAAAACTCTTCCTGAGTTGACTCTTTGTTTTTGATGAACTGAATATCATCAATAAAAAGAGCATCTGCATTTCTGTATTTTGCCCTGAAAGGTTTGTTATCCTGATTTTTCATGCATGTGATAAACTCATTAAGGAAGTTTTCACTTGTTGTATATACTATATTGATGCCTTCATTACGTTTTCTTAGCTCATTCTGGATAGCCATCATAAGATGTGTTTTTCCGAGTCCCGAATGACCGTAAATGAATAAAGGATTATATACCGAGCCGATACCGGCAGTTGCAACTCTCCATGAAGCCGCATGTGCAAGTTTGTTTGATGAACCGACTATGAAGTTTTCAAAGCTGTAGCCCTGAACAGTATTGTTATTTTTTACGGGACTTTTTTCTTCTTTATTTTCTTCTTCGGATTTTTCATTTTTTGTTTCAACTACAAATTCGATATTGAGTTCTATTCCGAGAACTGCTTCAAAGGCTTCTTTTAATGTGTCGCTGAATTTATCTTTAAGGATTGTGTTTCTGAATTCTGTTGATGATTTTATAACTACGGTTCCGTCTATAAACTGAGGGTCTTCGATTTTATAAATCCAAGTCTTGAAAGTGGTTTCAGACATCAAGCTTTTGCAATATTCAAGAACTTGTTCCCATACCTCCTGAAATGACTCCATTTTTTATTTTCCTCTCTGTAATTCTTTATTAGGGGATTAATATCTATATAATGGTTTTATATTTAAAACGGGTAAAATTGATTTTAAATGCATTATAGGCTATGCTACACCATTCTGAATTATTATAACATGCTTTGCCAAGTAAATCAAGCTTTTATAATATCTTTTCCTTTATTTTGTTATTTTACTTGACAAAACATATAATATAAGTAAAATTTATAGTATAAATTACATTGAGGTTTTATTATGTTTATTTCTGAAGAATTATTAATAACATGTGCAAAAGAATTTGATATGAATCTTTCAAAAGAAATCGTTCTTAAGTTTGATACATATGCAAAAGAACTTGTAAGTTATAATGAAAAAGTAAATCTTACGGCAATTACCGAGCCTGATGATATTGTTATAAAACATTTTGCTGACAGTCTTGCTTTTTTTAAATATTCGGGAATCGGAAAAAGTAACTCTGTTGCCGATGTAGGAACCGGTGCAGGTTTTCCGGGTGTACCTGTTCTTATTGCAGGTGATAACCTGAATGTCACATTATTTGATGCCGTAAACAAAAAGCTGGATTTTATCAGACATCTGATAAATGAACTCGGTCTTAAGGCTGATATTGTTCATATAAGAGCCGAGGATGCGGGTAAAATGCCTGAATACAGAGAAAAGTTTGATTTTGTTACTGCAAGAGCTGTTGCACACCTGAGAATACTTTCCGAATTCTGTATTCCGCTTGTTAAAGTCGGCGGTAAGTTTGTTTCAATGAAAGGAAGCATTTCCGAAGAAGAAAAAGTAAACGGTATTGCTGCCTTTTCAAAACTCGGAACTCAATTATATGATGATATAATCTATAATATTCATAACGGTGACGAAAGAAATATTATAATAGGAAAAAAGATATCGCAGGTTTCGTCAAAATATCCCCGTAACATGGGTCAGATTTCAAAAAAACCTCTTTAATTTATATTATTCTTGCTTATCTTTTATTTTTTACAACTCATTTTTCGATAAAATTTTAAAGGCTGATGTGTTATTATCTGTTTGTAAACAGAAATCACATCAGCTTTTCTTTTTAAGAGGTGAATTTATGATATTTCAGATGGGCTCAAAGGTTAAAACAAGCGGTTCAATTCTCCTTATTCCTGCAGATCAGATTATACCCAATCCGTCACAGCCCAGAAAGACATTCAATCAGGCTGAACTTGAAGCTCTGGCATCGTCTGTTAAAAACAACGGTATTATTCAGCCTCTTGTTGTGAGAAAAAATGAAGAAGGCAAATTTGAGCTTATTTCAGGTGAAAGAAGACTCAGAGCCGCCGTAATGGTAGGTCTTGAAACTGTTCCGTGCGTTCTTATGTCTGTTTCTGATTCAGATAGTGCTTTATTTGCTATTATAGAGAATATTCAGAGAGATAATCTCAATTTTTTTGAAGAAGCTGAATCAGTTTATAAGTTGATGACTGAATTTAATATGAAACAGGACGAAATTGCAAAAAAACTCGGTAAATCTCAATCATATTTTTCAAATAAAATACGTTTACTGAAACTTCCCGAAGATATAAGAGCTGTTATTCTTGAAAATTCACTTACTGAGCGTCATGCAAGAGCTTTACTTAAGCTTACTAATGATGTTGACAGATTCAAAGCTTTGTTATTTATTATAGAAAATAATCTTAATGTCAATGAAACTGATAAATATATTGATTCACTTATAAATCCTGTTCAGATAAAAACAAAACCTAAATTTAAAAAACTAAAGGATATTAAAATATTTATAAATACAATCAATCATGCGGTAGATACTATGCGTAAGGCCGGAATTAATGCAGATTCTGAAAAACATGAAACAAGTGAATATCTTGAATATGTTATAAGAATCGAAAAAACGACATCCTCTCCTGTCAGTTTTGCTCATTATTCCGGTAATGCCGTATAGATTCTATATATATCCATATCTTTTTCTTTCACACCCACATCCAAACGGATAACGGACAGTCGGCTCACCTCCGTCTGTCCGTTATCCGTTTTTACATATGTTTCACGTGAAACATTAAAATATCTCTTTTATAATGTTATCAGTTATGTCTGAAACTTTACGGAAATCCATTGCGGCAATATAATAACTTTCAAGAATATCATGTAATGATTTTGCTTCTTCAAGACTTCTGATTGATTCACTTATTAATTCAAGTTTAGTCTTGTTTAAAAAAGTTAATCTGTTTTTAATTCTGTTATATTCTTCTTTTATTATAAAACGTTCTGAGTTAATCGTTTTATTGCTCTTTTTTATCATAGGATGATATGTATTTGCAGAAAAAACAGCCAGATTATTATTAAAAATGATATGATCAATTTTATTATCAGGATTCAGCGGACATAAACAGTTGATTCTGTTTATGTTGTTCTGTTCGGAATATTTATTGATATTATTCATTATTATCTGTGTTACATAACCGTATTTGTCATTTATTGATATAATATTATTACATAAAAATAAAGTATCATATTGTATAACTATTCCAAGAGGAGTAACAGCACTCAGAAAAACTTTTTTACACTCCCCTTTTTGTAAATCAGATATTTCTGTATTAATAAATCTTGTTGTGAATCTGTTGATTTTATCATTATCATAAACAGACTTTAAAATATCAGATAATTCCTCGCTGACAACAGAAGCAGCTTTCATAAATCTGATGCACTTTTTATGAGCAAAAGAATTATCTCTTGTTAATTTCTTTATTATATCTGAATTTGTTTTTAGTTTATCTTTTTTCCAGCATTGACTGAGATCAATTGTATGTTCACATATTCCGGGATAAACAGGATTAATTATATGCGGTGATGTGGCATCTGCAAAACTTAGTTTTAGTTCAGGAATGATTAATGCATCAAGGCTTAGAGGATCAGATGAACACGGTATTCTGTCAACAGATAATTTTTTCTTTTCTGCTGCGGTGGCAATCTTTTTCATAATAGATGACTTCCCTGTTCCCGGACCGCCTTTTATTAAATAAATTGTATTGTCTTTTTCAGGGTTATATAACTGATTAAAAAGTGAATAAAAACCTGCAGGTGTATTTGCTCCGAGAAAATATGATTTTGATTCCATTGTATCACCTCATAATATATTCTGTAACATTATATGAAAAATAAATAAGTAATGTTACAATGTTTCACATGAAACAATATACAATATAAAATATAGGTATATATATACTTATAATATATGTATATGCACATAAAAGAATTATGTGCAAAAGTAATGTCTGCCGATTACACTTACAACCGTACGTGTTCTTATCCACTGATTACTTGTCTTTGCAGGATTGTAATAATAAATTGCTCCTCCTGTCGGATCCCACCCGTTTATGGCATCCTGAGCCGCTTTTTTAGCAGTTGCTCCGGGCTCTACTTTCCAGTTACTGTCATAAACACAATCAAAGGCTCCTGACTGATATACAACGCCTGAGATAGAGTCAGGGAAAGATGAATGGTCTACTCTGTTAAGAATAACTGCACCGACTGCAACCTGACCTGTGTAACTCTCTCCTCTTGCTTCAGCTTCTATAACTTTTGCAAGAAGATATATCTCGTTAGATGAAAAACCGCCCGAACTGCTTCCCGATCCGAGACCAAGATAAAGTAATGTTTTCGGACCGGCTACACCGTCTGCTGTAATACCGCAACTCTTCTGAAAAGAAATTACGGCATTCTTTGTATCAGAACCGAAAATTCCGTCAATACTCCCCTTGTAATATCCCAGTTGTTTAAGTTTTGTCTGAATCTGTCTTACTTCACTGCCTCTGGAGCCTTGTTGTGATAAAACAGGTCTTACAGAATTGAAATTATCTGAAGTATATCTGAATGAAATTATTGATAAAACAGATAAGAAAGTTAATAATAAAGATAAAGCTTTAAGTGTTGTTTTATTCATAGTAATTACCTCACTGATAGTTTATATCTATATAATTTGTATTTATGTTGTAAAAATGACGGGAAAATTGTGGTTATACATTTTAAAAATACCTAGATATAGTACCGTTAAAAATGATGTGTAAAAACATAAATAAAATTAAAAAAAGGTGTTGACAAACGGACTTTACTGTGATATTATATGCAAGCTGAATGACGAAGCGGACAGCACCTTGAATGAGTAAACTTCCGTTTAAAAAATTTAGAAAAAAATTAAAAAAAGTCTTGACAAACGTATCACACTGTGATATAATAATCAAGCACTCTCAAGAGAGGCACACGAAAGTGAGCTGAATAAGAGAGGTTGAACCTTGAAAATTAAACAACGACGAGATAAAAAAGGAACCCTGAAATTTTGTAAGTTTTGAAAAAACTTGCGACAGTAAATTCTGGTATAACAGATTACAAAAAGTCAGCAAATGACGTAAGAGCGAATTGAAGCTCTAAAAATGATTTAATCAGTGGAAACACTGAATAGATACAATTTTTAGAGAGTTTGATCCTGGCTCAGGACGAACGCTGGCGGCGTGCCTAACACATGCAAGTCGAACGAACGAGACCGCTTCGGTGGTCAAGTTAGTGGCGGACGGGTGAGTAACGC
>JAZSPR010000005.1:0-27944 GCA_045537555.1 Acutalibacteraceae bacterium
CACTCCGCAGAGTGCGAAACTCTTTTGCCTTAAAAAAGCGCAGGAGGGGAAGAAAAACAGTCCTGTGTGACTGTTTTTCATGGGGAACCCTCGCCGGGGGTTCCCCGTGTGCGAAGCACCTATAAACTTGTTTTTTAAAGAGGAATAAATATGAATTGTGAACTTACCAATATGGTAATGATAGAAAATCCCGAAAACGGCATGGTTTTGGTGCAAAAACGGGTAAAATACTGGACGGGAGTAACTTTTCCCGGCGGTCACATTGAAAAAGGTGAAAGCTTTACGGAAAGTGCTGTCCGTGAGGCAAAGGAAGAAACGGGACTTGATATTATAAATCCCAAACTTTGCGGTACCGTTCATTGGTGTCACAAGGATACTGACGAAAGATACATTGTTCTGCTTTTCAAGACAACCGAATTTTCAGGTAAACTTGTTGATAAAACTGAAGAGGGTGAAGTTTTCTGGATTAATAAAGAGGATTTCGGAAAATATCAGTTATCCCCCAATTTTGATACATACCTTAAAGTGTTTATAAGTGATGACAATGAGGCATTCGGTCTTTACAACAAAGACGGCGATGATGAAATGATTATTCTGTGAGGCAGATTATGGACAACAATCGTAATGAAAAACAATACACCAAAATGACGCAGACACCAATACCGAAGCTTGTTTCGACTCTGGCTGTCCCTACTACTATCAGTATGCTTGTCACGTCGATTTATAACCTTGCAGATACTTTTTTCGTTTCACAGCTGTCAACAAGTGCATCCAGCGCTGTCGGCATAGTCTTTTCTCTGCAGACGATTGTTCAGGCTGTGGGATTCACTCTCGGAATGGGTGCGGGAAGTCTTCTTGCACGCCGTCTCGGTGAAAAAAACAAAAAAGCCGCTGACACATACGCATCAACAGCATTCTTTACAGCACTTGCAATAGGTCTTCTTATTATGATTATCGGTCTTCTGTTTACTGAACAGATTATGACATTGCTAGGTGCTACAGAGACAAACATAGGTTACACAATTGCTTACGGAAACTATATCATATGGGGTGTGCCTTTTATATGTGCATCGTTTGTTCTTAATAACATTCTTCGTTCAGAGGGAAAAGCGGCACTTTCGATGATTGGTCTTACCACGGGCGGTATACTCAATATTATACTTGACCCGATATTCATTTTCACTCTTAAAATGGAAACTGCAGGTGCTGCCCTCGCAACACTTATCAGCCAGGCAATCAGCTTTATAATTCTTCTTTTAATGTTTCTTTTCAAAAAGAGCAACATTAATCTGAGTATTAAAAATGTATCATTCAAACCAAAAACTTACGGTGAAATTGTGCTGACGGGAATGCCGTCACTCACCCGTCAGGGCCTTGCAAGTGTTGCTACAGTACTTCTGAATACTGCAGCAAGACCTTATGGTGATGCGGCAATTGCAGCGATGTCGATAGCCACAAAGGTTGCAATGCTTGTCATGTGTGTCTGCATCGGTATCGGACAAGGCTTTATGCCCGTTGCGGGTTATAACTACGGTGCAAAACGCTTTGACAGAGTAAGAAAGGCTTTCAAATTCACTATAACAACAGATACAATAATTATGATTGCTCTTGCAATAATTATTTTTATTTTCGCACCGTTTATAATGAAAGTTTTCAGAGCAGAAGATGCAAAGGTTATAGAAATCGGCACAATTGCAATGAGAGCACAATGCATTGCAATGCCTTTTATGGCAACAACAATTGTCGCAAATTCACTTTTGCAATCTGTGGGCAAATCAGTCATGGCAACAATACTCTCCTGCTGCCGTCAGGGACTGTTTTTTATCCCTTTGATACTGATACTACCCAGATTACTCGGACTTGCAGGAATAGAGTACTCTCAGGCGATTTCAGATGCATTGACATTTGCGGTCAGCGTACCGTTTACAATATGGTTCTTTAAGAATCTGAAAATAGAAGAAAACAAACAATAATTTATCGCGCCAATTAACAATGTACAATGTACAATTTACAATCGTGCAGATGTAGCGATACAGGCAGTTCTTTGTAAATCATTGTACATTGTAAATTGTAAATTGTAAATTGTTCATTGATAAATTCTGATTTGTAAAAAAACTCCGGCTTAATACCGGAGTTTAATTTTTATTCAAACGGAATCAATCTTTCATCAGCAGATGAAATCATAAACTGAGGATACTGCGGATTTGATGTAACTGTGGGCTGACCGTCAAATTCAACAAGCCAGAAGAGGAAGTCAGAAACCTCTGTACCGTAACCGCAGGAAACATGGGGCATATCCTTGATTGCCCATGTGTATTCGGGGAAAAGGCATGTTGAAAGGTCAACCTGTTTGTCGGGTGACATCATAGCTGATTCGCCCTCAAGTTCTTCACCGAAGTTTGCAACTCTTGCTCTGCCGAGCATAAGTGCTGATTCAAGCACATTGTCACCGTGAGAAGCTGAACGCTCATAAACGGGCACGGGTGACATATGATAACCTGCAAATACTGACACTTCAACACCTTTTTCGGGAAGTGAAAGAAGAAGGTCATCCATGTCTGTCATCATATCATTGAGCTCATAAGCCTGACTGATAACTTCTGCATAATGAGCCTTGTCTTCGTCTGTGGGGAACATTGTTTCAATACAAGCATCGAATTCATCGGGAAGAACAATCGCCCAAAGAGCAGGCATTGTAACAAATGTATCAATGAGGAAGTTATCGTAAACGTAATCAATGTATCTGTCAACAAAGTTCATTGCAAGTCCTGCAACAGTATCAAGAAGACCGGACTTTGAAAGTACCTTTACAAGGAAATTGTTATCGCCCATCTTGTCATAGAGGAAATATTCAAGACCTGTGCCAGTAATAAGCACTTTCTTCTGGAAAAGGTCTGTTACAACATAAGTTCCGCAGAAAACAGTACCGTCAAAAATACACTTATTAAGACTCTCTGTGCCGTATTCATAAAGATATGCGTCTACAACTGCACCACCCATACTTGCACACACGAGATTGACTTTGTCTGTGCCGTGCTCAGTCTTTGCAAGTTCAATCATCTCAGCAAGACCGTCACAAGTCTCTGCAGGTGAATAACGCCAGTCATAAGCATAGTAGTAGACATGGTCTGCACCGTATCTGTCAACGCCTTCCATAACAATACCGTGTTCCATAGGAGCTGCAATACTGTGTTCTTCAATGTAATCGGGATAATTACCGATTGCAAGAGGATAACTCTTCATTGTTGTGTTATGAACAGTATTACCGTTATTATCACATGCAAGACCGCCCATGATATATTCAAGGTATTCCATAAGAGGAGGCATGATTCCGTCGATACTTCCCTCTTTTACTGCATTGGCAATACACTTTGCAAGTGTTACAATAATGTCACCGGCTTCAATAGGATTGAGTGCATTTCTTTCTGTTTCAAGTCCCAAATCCGTTGTAAGTCCGTCAAAGTCCATACCACGGCAGACAACAAGAGGATATTCGGGGTCAATAACGTCTGTTTCGGTTTCAGTTGCAAATGCAACAACAGTTGTGCCGAAAACAAGAAGAACTGATAAAATAATACTTAAAATTTTCTTCATAAAGGTCTCCCCTTTCATAAACATCACTATTATATCACAATTGGAAAAATAATGCAAGCAAAAAAAATACGGCTGAATCAAACAGCCGTAAATTGTGTTATTTAAAATATATATACGTCAACCGGATGATTACCCCAAGCATATACATCCTGCATTGTCCAGACGTAAAGGTCAACAAGAGGACCGTTGCTCATATATATAAATCCGCCCGTGTCTTCAGCACTGCAGTAACCGTAAACAGCACCGCTGCCGTCATTAGCTACAATATACATCTTTGAGCCGTAAGGAATGATTTTGGGATTGACAGCGACAACACCGGGATGAACTGGTGTGCCTGTTGCTGTTGTGTGTCCCATGATATAAGTTGTTGATTTACCTGAAAGCTTCTGCTTATATTCAAGAGGGATTCCGTTTTCATCAAAACGGACAGTATCGGGAACGGGAATATCAGAAATCTGCGTAAGCCCGAGCTGTTCAAAAGTGTAACCCATTCTTGTGCCCGGAATCTGATCTTTTGTTTCAGAAACCTTCTGTACTTTCTTTTCTTCAGTTACTTCTTCTGTAACAACTTCAGCATTAACAGATGTTTCTTCCGATTCACTTTCAAGAGTGATTAATTCCGATGTTGATTCGAGAACTGAGATATTAGTGTCTGAATTGGGGGATAAATAAGATTCCGAAAGTTCAAGAATCATCTTCTCTCTGTCATCGTTGCGGACGGTTTCGGCTGAAACTTTGTTTTCGGTTGTGAAATAAATTCCGCATGTCAGCGCTGTGAGAATAATCAGAGCAACAGTAACAAATGCTGTGAATCTCGGTGCGGCTAACTTATCGTTGACAGAAGAAAGGATATGTTTTACTTTCTTCATATCATTGTCTCCTTTAGATGTTTTTCCTGTTTATTTTTGCATAAAATCAATGCATAAAACAGATATCATACATTTTCGCATAAGACGCCGTCATTATAATCAACTCATTTGTGAATGTCAAGCAAACTCCATATTCAATTTTTGTGCAAAATGCCGATTGATTTTTTTTGAACGCAATTTTTATTCCCAATTAATTGGTAAATACAATTGATTAATGTTGCCATTTGGCATAATTTGACATATGATTTGTGAAAGTTAACAAAGATGTAATCTTAAATGTTGAAAATATCGCATTTATATATACAATTCTATGTTATTTAGCATATTGTGACAAGATATTGTATTTATATTTCTTTATCGTTGCTGTGAACACTAAATATATTTGGAAAAAATTTGAAAAAAATTCCTCGGAAACAGAAATTTCCGAGGTTTTGGATTTATGAATTTGTAATAACAACACATCCGTGAGGTCTGATAAGCAGTTTATCACCGACATTTACACGGTTGTTGCTCCAGACTTCGTAAAGGTCGTTTTCATCTGTTGTGAACTCCTCGGGAACTCCTGAAAAATCGAATTCAACAGTTCTGAGTTTCTTTGATTTATTATAGATACAGATTGCGAATTTACCGTCTTCAAGCTGTTTGAAAAGGTAATCAAATGTAAAATTCTTTTTATAACGGACACATTGATGACCGAGCTTATCCTGATTAATTTCAATCATCTTTTTGTTTGAAATGATTTCGAGAGTATTCTTTTCATCAGGAAGCTTTCTCAGGTCATTTCCGAGAATCAGAGGTGAAGCCATCATACACCAGAGAGAGAAATGAGTTTTGTTTTCATCGTATGTAAGCTTACCGTTTCCGACTTCGAGCATATCGGGGTCATTCCAATGACCGGGACCTGCAAACTCGCTTAATTTTATATTCATATTATATATATGATTAATCCAGCGCCAGTTCGGAATTATATCACCCGAAATACGCCACAGATTGCCGGTATTCCATGCCCAATCTTTCGGATTGTTGCGTCCCCATTCACAGATTGAATAAGTTATTGAGCCTCCCGAAGCCTTTCTGAGGGCTTCACCCATTCTTCTGTACTGAATATAAGCGCTGTCGGCTCTTGTGCAGACGGGATTGAAGAATTTCAGTTCATTCTTACCCTTTTTAACATTGATTTTAAGCTGATATCTGCCGTCTACAGTCCAGCTTTTTGTAAAGGGAATGAAAAGCTCATAATATTCGCCGTTGCACTCAATTACAATATACTTTTCAAATTTACCGCACTTTTTGATACAGAGTGTTACATCGCATTCGCCGTCAGAATCACATTCATATTCAAAAACGGCACTTCCCTTTCCGTGACCGAGAAGAGCTATGTAATTTTCATTTTTGAGCTTCTTGTCCGATTCAAGTTTTGCAAGACCTGAAAGCTTTGCTTTATCGGCAGGGATAAATGTTATTTTATCACCCTGTTTTATCTCAATAGCATTGATAAGAGGTGCGGCTGAGGGGATCTTGATATTATGGCAGAAGTCATATTTGAAATATTCAACTCCCCATTCGGCAAAGGTTTCAGCATCAGTCTTCTCATTGCCGAGACTTGCGGGCAAATCTTCGCATGTGTAATCGCCGTTTGAAGAATAAAGACCGATTTTAAGCCCCTTGGAACGGATTTTCTGACTCAGAACATCGATTCCCGAAGAAAAACGGACTAAATCACCCTGTAACCTGCCATTTTCATCTCTCAAAGATGAATGCCAGCAGTCGTCAAGATTGATATATTTATATCCTGCATCGGCAAGACCTGTTTTCACAAGTGCATCTGCAGTTTCAAGAATCAGGTTTTCATCAATATGATTTCTGAAAGTATTCCAGCTTGACCAACCCATAGGAGGTGTTTTTGCATCACCGCCCTGATAAAATTCTCCCTTGGGAATATCCATTGTTATTTTTGAAGGGAACATAAATTGCTTAAGAATACAGAACGGACAAACCCCCTGCTTTCTCTTGAATAATGCCCATACAACAAACACTATTATAAGTATTATAAATATTAATAATAAATATATATACATATATATCACCTCTAAAAGAGTATAACACATAAAAAGCTCACCGTCAATGACGATGAGCCTTGTAATTATTTATTTGTTTCTGTTTTCTTTGAATACTTTGTCTTATAGATAACTCTCATAAGTAAAGCTTCTACGGGGTTGATGTATTTAGCATCGCCGAGGAGCTTTGCTGCTGCATCAGTTCTCATTTCCTTTTCAAGAACCATTTCTACAGCTTCGGCATCGTCCATAGTACCTGCAACGCAGATACCGCCGTTATCCTTAACAAGAACGGCATTTCTGCCCTTGAGCTTTCTTACAACCTTCTTCGCAGTCTTGACTGTGTTTGAGGGGTTGTATTCACCTGTCTTGAGAGTAACACCGATAAGCTGAGCAAAGTCATCAAGAAGGGGCTTGAACTTGCCGCCTCTGACTGAAGCAGCAACGATTTCAGGCTTCTTTGAGTGAATGATGCAATTTACATCATCTCTTGATGCATAAACAGCTCTGTGAAGCTCTGCACTTGCGGGGTAATTGTCACAATCAGCAACTTCATTACCTGTAGCAATGTCAATTCTGACTGTTTCACCGCCGTCTACGGGCTTCATAACAAGTGTTGAGCCTTCTCTTTCTGATGTATAAGGATCAAATATCTGAGCCTGTTTCTTTGCTCCGTCGCTCACTTCAGCAATATGCTCTGCTACTGCGGCAATATTTGAACTTACCTTACCTGAAACAGCTTCAAGTCTGTCAAGAAGGAACTTTTCACATACCTTTTCAAGAGTATCAGCAACAGCGAATGCATCGTCATAGTCAGCACCGATGCAGAGAGCACCGTGATGAGACATGATAACAGCTTTTGATGATGAACGTTCAAGAGCCGAAACAACACCTTTACGAAGCTTGCCTGTGCCGGGAAGTCCGTAAGATGCGACAGGGATATCGGAACCGATAATTCCTCTGTATTCTTCGGGAACCATATTGATATCGTAACCGAGAAAACTTACAGCAGAAGCATTCTTCTGATGAGTATGAATTACGAAATTGACATCGGGACGCATCTTGTAAGCAGCTGCGTGGATGCCTTTTTCTGATGAAGGCTTGATTTCTGATTCATAAGAACAGTCTTCAATTTTAACGAGAACTATGTCATCGGGAGTGAGTGATTCATAGCTTCTGCCGCTGGGAGTGATGACGAAATATTCATCATCAACTCTGCAGCTGATATTACCCCATGTACGGGCAATAAGTCCCGAAGCTACAACTTCGAGACCCGCTCTGACAACTAAAGATTTAGCTTCTAAAATGTCCATAAGGGCACCTCTTATTATTTATCGTACTGCTTGAGAGCAACGTTTGCGAATACCTTATCGAATCTTCTGACAGCTTCGTCAATGAGTTCGGGTGTGTAAGCAGCTGATGTGTAAAGTCTTGAACCTGCGAGAGTTACGAGACCTTCTGCCATGTATGCTGCACCCATGTACTGCATTTCCTTCTTTCTTTCGCTTGTAGCTGAAAGAACACCGGGAATTGTCCAGGGTTTTGCCCAGTCAACACAGTAATGCATTGTGCCGACAGTTTCAAGATGACAAACTGAGCCCTGATTGAATGCAACGAAGGGAAGGTTGTACTTCTTGATGAGTTCCTGAAGACCCTTTGTGAGTCTGTCACCCATCTGACCTGCGTACTGACAAGCATTCTGCTTATCAATAGCTTCAAGAGTGTAATAACCTGCAACACAAGAAATGGGAGTAGCAGCCATTGTACCGCCCATGAAAGCCTTCTTGACCTTTTCGCCTGATGAATCAAGACCTGAGCCGAGGTACTTCATGTATTCCTTCTTACCGCCGATACCGCCTGCACCGGGATACCCGCCTGCGATAACCTTACCGAAGATTGTAAGGTCAGGAGAAACACCGAAATAACCCTGAGCACCTGCCATACCGATACGGAAACCTGTAACAACCTCATCAAAGATAAGGAGTGCGCCGTACTTACGGCAAAGTCTTTCAACACCCTTGTTGAAATCGTAATCAATAGGTCTTGTACCGCTTTCGGGACCGATGGGTTCGATGAATACAGCAGCTGTGCCGCCTGTGAACTGATTTCTTCTGAGAACTCTTTCAAGTGAATCAAGATCACCGGGGAAGAATTCCTGAGTATGTTTATAAAGGTAAAGAGGTACACCGTGTGACTGTGTGAACTTTGAACCGGGAACACGGATACCGTAACCGAGCTGATCTGACCAACCGTGGTAAGCGCCGCCCATCTTGACAACGTTCTTGTTTTTTGTAGCCAGTCTTGCAACACGGATAGCTGCCATACAAGCTTCTGTACCTGAACCGAGCATACGGAACATATCTACTGATTCAACGCTGTCTGCAATCTTCTTTGCAAGTTTGTATTCAAACTCGTGGAAAAGGCCTGTTGAAGGACCGCATGTGTTGAGAAGGTCGATAACCTGTTCACGAACTTCGGGAGGATTTGAACCGAGAACTGTGGGACCGCCTGCCTGAAGGAAGTCGAAATATTCATTGCCGTCTACGTCATAGAGCATCATGCCGTCTGCCTTTGTGAAAACAAGGGGGAACGGATAGTTGAAAGCAAGGTTGTGCTGAACGCCGCCGGGGATAACCTGCTTTGCTTCTTCAATCATTTCTTTAGACTTGACACACTTCTTGCCGTAATATTCCTCTTCATAAGCTTTAAGAGCTTCGGGCTTGATAGAATAAATAGGCTGTGCGATAAGCTCGTCAAGCTGCTTTGTAACTGCAGCTGCGTCATGGTAATTCGAGATAGCGAATCTTGTGTCCATTTTTTATATACCTCCGTGTGTATAATATATTACATATTAGATTGTATAACAAAATAATTCCAATGTCAAACATTTTTTGTATAATTAAATGAAAAACTACATTTATACTTGTATTGACTAATATAATCTGATAAAATAAATACGAAAAAAAGAAAGGATATAGTTCAATGACATACAGTTACAGAACACAGGGCGTATGCTCACAGAAAATCACATTCAGTCTTGAAAACGGAATCGTTTCGGACGTTTCATTTTACGGCGGATGCAACGGCAACCTCAAAGGCATTGCTAAGCTTGTTGAAGGCATGAAGGCAAAAGATGTTATTGCAAGAGTTAAAGGTACAACATGCGGATTCAAGCGCACATCCTGTCCCGACCAGCTCGCAAAGGCACTTGAAGAAGCTCTGAAAGAAGGTTAAATTTATGAAAATCGGTTTTGTTATAGCAGATGAAAATGAATTTTATCCGTTTCTTGACTTTGCAAGAGAAAACTCAGCAAAGGAATATAAAAAAAGAAACAGGGATTATGTTGAATTCTCATATGCAGGTAAAGACATTGTTGCAGTTAAAGCCGGTATCGGCAAAGTCAACGGTGCTTCATCAGCGGCATTCCTTATTGCAGACGAAAAGGTTGATGCTATTATGAGCTTCGGTCTTTCAGGAGCAATCTCCGGTCTTTGCAAAAATGATATTGTTGCCGGTACTTCATATACTGAATGCGACTTCGACCTTACCGCAATCGGTTATCCTCTCGGCAAAAAGCCTCAGGAAGTTTATGTTTATGAAGCAGACAAAACTCTTCTTGAAGCAGCACTTAAAGTTGAAGGTATGAAAACAGCCGCATGCGGCTGCGGTGATTTATTCCTTGCAGACAAAGACAGAAAGAATCTTTATAAAGAAACATTCAACATTAATGAATTCGATATGGAAACAGGTGCAGAGGCTTCGGTTTGTTACGATGCGGGTGTTCCCTTCCTTGCAATCAGACAGATAAGCGACACAGCTGATGACACAGCGGCTGAAAGCTACAGAGAGCTTAATCATGCTCAGCCCGTTGACCTTACTCTTGTCATAAAAAAGATAATTGAAATGCTGTAAAAAAACAGCTCTGAAAAAAATTTAAAAAAAATTGAAAAAAGGTATTGACAAATCGGAAAACATGAGCTATAATAACACACGTTGCTGAACGAAAGACACAACGAAACAACACGGCGGCATAGCTCAGCTGGCTAGAGCATTCGGTTCATACCCGACAGGTCATTGGTTCAAATCCGATTGCCGCTACCAACCGTCAGCTATGCGACTGACGGTACATACGGCCCGGTGGTCAAGCGGTCAAGACACCGCCCTTTCACGGCGGTAACACGAGTTCGATTCTCGTCCGGGTCACCACAAAAAAACACATTTGTCATTTGACAAATGTGTTTTTTTAATGATGTTTGTCTGTGACAAACATTCCATCATTGCGAATATAATGAGCATCATCATTATGCACAGCATAGCATCATATCGCCAAAGGCGATGCATCATAAAAAGGATGATAAAAATGAACAAGTTAAAATTCAACAACGGCAGATTCAGAATTCTTCAGTTATCTGACATTCAGGAAATTGCAGATACAAATCCCGATACAATCAATCTCACAAGAGAAATTATCGATGCGGCTCAGCCTGACCTTATTGTTTTAACGGGTGACCAGATTAAGGGTTACGGTGTAACAATGCAAAAAGGCGATGCAAAGACAAATGCGGCGCTGACACTTAATAATATCCTTGCTCCGATAAAAGAGTCAGGAGTACCTTTTACTGCTGTTTTCGGTAATCACGATGTTTTCGGTGATGCCGATGCAGATTTCCAATGGAGTGTTTATAAATTATACGACAATTTCATAGGTGAGAATTACGATTTTGATTGTTTGCCTGTTTATGATAAAAACGATAATGAGAAATTCTGTGTTTATTGCTTTGATTCAGGGCTGAAAGTAAATGGTAAATATTTCCCCGTTAAGGATGAGCTTATTGAAAAATACAAGGCAAAAAGAGATGCATTATATAATGAAAACGGAAAATATATTCCAGCACTTGCATTTCAGCATATTCCCCCTGCTGATATTTATGATTGTTTCGATAAGGTGACAAAAAACACTAAAGGTGCATATCAGGGTGCAAACAGTTTCAAAGAAAACTATTACGCACTTCCCTCTTATACTAAGAATGACCGTTCATTTATGGGCGAAAATGCGGCTTCTCCCGATGAAAAAGGTACTCAGGTTGATGCATTCAAAGAAAAAGGCGATGTGCTCGGTCTTTTCTTCGGTCACGACCATAACAACAGCTTTGTTTTAAAGCACGGCAAACTTGATTTAGGTTACACTCAGGGAATGGGGTTCAATATTTACGGCCCCGGCAAAAACAGAGGCGGAAGAGTTTTTGATATTTATGAAGATACTCCCGACAAGTACGAAACATTCACAATAACAGCAAAAGATATTGAAAATTTCAGACTTGAAAGACCTCTCAAAGAGTTTATGTATACGCACTCACCTTCTTCAATCAGCGAGGGAATCAAACTTGCAAAAAAGGTGCTTACTGTGGCAGGAATTGCGACTGTAACAGCACTTGCAGTAAAATATATCAAAAAGTAAATTACAGCGGGTTTTCCCGCTGTTTTTTTGTTTGATTTTGATATTGAATTATTATGGTTTCAGATGTTATAATCTGTTCGTTTGCGAAAGATTCAAAAAAACGGAGAAGACATATGACAACTGTACTTATTATTGCCGCAATAACCTGTGTTTTGCTTATGGTTGTGGCATTTCTCAAGCCCTCTGTTACAATTAAAAATGCAACAATTCCCGTATTCTGGATTGTGCCGCTTCTCGGTGCTGTTGCAATGATTCTGACGGGTAATGTTTCCGTAAATGATATTGTCACATCATTTACATCCGACAGCGCCGTCAATCCTCTTAAAATACTTATTCTTTTCATATCAATGACACTTATATCGGTATATCTTGACTGCGTGGGATTTTTCCGATTCCTTGCATCTGCCGTTCTCAGAAAAGCCGGAAAAAGTCAGCTTTCACTTTTCTTTTATTTATATGTCACCGTTTCATTACTGACAATTTTTACATCAAATGACATAATTGTTCTTACATTCACTCCGTTTATCTGCTATTTTGCAAAGAATGCAAAAATTGATCCTATCCCCTATCTTATAACCGAATTCATTGCCGCCAACACATGGAGCATGATTCTGATTATCGGAAACCCGACAAACATTTATCTTGCAACAAATGCGGGCGCTTCATTTGCTTCATATACTCTCAAAATGGCACTTCCCACTCTTGCCGCAGGTGTTGTTTCGATTATAGTTCTTTATTTTATATTCAGAACAAGACTTTCAAAACCAATAGAATCGTCGGGAATAAGAGAAAAAATCAAGGACAAGCCTGCAGTTGCAATCGGTCTTGTTCACCTCGCAGGGGCATTGATTTTCATGGTTGTTTCATCTTATATAAATCTTCCGATGTGGATAATCTCACTCGGTTTCTGCATAAGCCTTTTCCTTACAACAACCATCTATTTTATAATAAGAAGAAAAGGTTTTGCCGTTATAGGAGAAACAATAAAAAGAACACCTGTTGAAACAATTCCTTTTGTGCTTTCAATGTTTGTAATTGTTCTCGCACTTCAGAATTCGGGAATAACAGAAATGATTGCCAAAAGCCTTGCACACGGCAATACAGTTCTTACTTTCGGTGCAACTTCATTCTTTGCGGCAAATCTTATAAACAACATTCCCATGAGTGTTCTTTATTCTTCAATCACAAGCTTTGCAGACACCACTACATACACTCAGGCACTTTATGCATCTGTCATCGGTTCAAATCTGGGTGCCTTCTTCACCCCGCTCGGTGCTCTTGCAGGAATCATGTGGACAAACATGCTCAAGGGCAGTAATGTAAGAATGAACTTCGCAAGATTCACAAAATACGGCACAGCCGTTGCGCTTCCGACTCTTGCAGCATCGCTTTTAACACTTGCAATAGTATAATAACAATATTAAAAAGCAGTTTGCAGATTTTCTGCAGACTGCTTTTTATGTTGTTTGACAAATCAGAATTTGTCGGGCTGAATCCCGACAAAAATTCGCAATTGGAAATTCGCAATTCGCAATTGATGAAGGGGCTTTGCCCCTTACCCCATTATAATGGTTCAAAAGGCGGAGCCTTTTCCGAAATTGCGAATTGATAATTGCTAATTGCCAATTTAAAAGACCCCGACAAATTATTGTTTACTCAACAACCTTAACAATCCCCTTATTCTCTCTGTCTTCGGGTAATTCACAATCGGCATAGCCTATTGCGGCACAGCCGAAGCAGATATGGTTTTCGGGGATACCGGCTTCGGTCATTATTGCTCTGACTTCATCATTATCATAACAATCCCTGAGCTGATTAATCCATACAGAGCCGACACCGAGTGAATGTGCGGCAAGGAAGATATTCTCAAGTACACAAGCCGTATCAACAGCACCGTGTCGGTAATCTTCGGGCACGGTAACAATAATGAATACGGGACAATTATAGAATCTGTGATAATCGGGTCTGTCAAGAGCTTTTGCAACGGCTTTCTGAAGACGGACGAGCATATCTTCATTCTTAATTACTGTCAGTTGCCACAACTGAGTATTCATGGCACTCGGTGCATAAAGACCTGCCGTTACGATTTCATTAAGTATATTTTCGGGAATGGGTTTATCCGAAAATTTTCTTACACTTCTTCTTGTTTTTATATTTTTGATAATTTCATTCATTTAAATCACTCCTCATTCATATTTTATCATTAAGACAGAACAAATTCAACACCGTTTTAACAAAAACTTTACAAAATCTCAATCTTGTTTCAATACAATATTTACAGTTTTTATTGAAAAATATGGTATATTATGTTAATATATAATAAGATATTTATATTAGGAGTGGAATCATGAACAAATCACAATTTATTTTCAAGGCTATTGACGTTGTTTTTGATAAGCCTCAGAATCCTTATAATATTGAAAATATTTACTCGGTCAAAGACATTGCTTACAGCGATATCGACCCGAAAATGACTGTGGGTGACCTTTATTTCAATCCCGAAATTCTCAAAGACGGTAAAAAGCATCCGATAATCCTCAATTTCCACGGCGGCGGATTTGTTATGGGTGACAAGGAATACAGAAAGACACTTTCCGAGCTTTATGCAAGCAGAGGTTATTATGTTTATAATGTAAACTACCGTATGCCTCCTGCTGTAAACATTTTCGGCTGTATTGAAGACTCTGTGAATGCGGCAAATCATATTTCTGTTCTTACAGAGGAATACAGTATTGATACTGAAAAAATATTTATCACGGGTGATTCTGCCGGTGCATTCCTTGCGGCTTATGTCGGTGCTCTTCGTTTCAATGAAGGTCTCAATGAATGCATTCATGTTCCCGAAGTAAAAATTGATATTGCAGGTCTTATACTCAATTCCGGTCCCTACGACCTCAGGTCAATGCTTGATGCAAAACTCCCTCTCGGCATAATTCCTGAGCTTGCATCAATGCTTGTGGGCTTCCAGCTTAAAGAAGACCTGAGCGATATTTATGATTATGAATACTTTAAATACATGAGTGTTAATGACTACGTAAACGACAACTGGTGTCCCGCGTTCATTTCATGGTCAGATTCAGACTTTATCTGTCCCAATCAGGGCAGACCGATGGCTGAAAAGCTTATGAAACATTGTCCCTATGTAGCAACATCTTATGCAGACGGATTAAAATACGGTCACGACTTCCATCTCACTCTCAAGAATGAAAAGTCAATGCAATGTGTTGAAAGCGGAATCAGATTCATGGATAAAGTCTGTGAAGATATAGACAACAAAAAAGTAACGGTATAACAATAAAACGGTCACCCTATCAAGGTGACCGTTTTATTATGCTCCTGCTACGGCAGGTTTTTCTTTTTTCTCTGTTTCTCTTGAAACATCATGTTCAATAACGGGTGATTCACCGTTAACGATACAGTTCTTTGTGATAGTTACTCTGCAGATTGTGGGGTCTGAAGGAACTGTAAACATAATGTCAAGAAGAGCTTTTTCCATAATGGCACGAAGACCTCGTGCACCTGTTTTCTTTTCAAGTGCCATTTCAGCTACAGCTTCGAGTGCATCGTCTGTGAAAACAAGTTCTGCCCTGTCCATATCGAAAAGCTGAACATACTGCTTGACGATTGAGTTCTTAGGTTCTCTGAGAATTCTTACAAGTGCTTCTTTATCGAGATTCTGAAGCGGAGTTATAACGGGAACTCGTCCTACAAGTTCGGGAATAAGACCGTATTTTACGATATCCTGAGGTGTTGCCTGAGCCATAATATAATCAGAATCAAGCTGAGCTTTGCTCTTTACTTCTGACTCAAAACCTATGACGGAATTGCCCATTCTCTTTTCAATAATCTTTTCAATGCCGTCGAATGCACCGCCGCAGATAAAGAGGATATTCGTTGTATCAATCTGAATAAATTCCTGCTGCGGATGCTTTCTTCCGCCCTGAGGCGGAACGTTTGCAACAGTACCTTCAAGAATTTTCAGGAGTGCCTGCTGAACACCTTCACCGCTTACGTCTCTTGTGATTGAAGGATTCTCTGAACGACGTGAAATCTTATCGATTTCATCGACATAGATAATGCCTCTTTCAGCCTTTTCAATATCGAAATCAGCCGCCTGAATAAGACGGAGAAGAATATTTTCAACGTCTTCACCGACATAACCTGCCTCTGTAAGAGTTGTTGCATCGGCAATTGCGAAAGGAACATCGATTATCTTTGCAAGGGTCTGAGCAAGCATTGTTTTACCGACACCGGTGGGACCGAGAAGAAGAACATTGCTCTTCTGTATATCAACATCACAGTCCTGACCGAAATAAATACGCTTGTAATGATTGTAAACGGCAACAGAAAGAGCTGTTTTTGCAGCATCCTGGCCGATTACGTATTCATCGAGCTTTGCTTTTATTTCAGCGGGCTTTGGAAGATTTCTCTTTGAAACAGTCTTTCCGCCTTTTTTATTGGGCTGTGAATAATAATCTTCTTCTTCAATTATTGAAAGACAAAGTGAAGTACATTCATCGCAGATGTAAACATTATTGGGACCTGCAATGAGCTTTCTTACCATGTCCTGAGATTTGCCGCAGAACGAACAGCGGACTGATTTTGAATCGTCATTTTTAGCCAATGATAATTCAACTCCTTAACTTAAAACTAACGGGCAAACCATCTGATTTGCCCGTTCTGATTTTATCTGTGTGTGATAACCTTATCAACAAGACCGTACTCAAGAGCTTCCTGAGCATCCATATAATTGTCACGCTCTGTGTCCTGATAAATCTGTTCAATGGGCTTGCCTGTGTTTTCGGCAAGGATTCTGTTGAGATTTTCTTTTGTCTTGAGAATCTGCTTTGCAACGATTTCAATATCTGTTGCCTGACCCTTCGCACCGCCTAAAGGCTGATGAATCATGATAAGGCTGTTGGGAAGAGCAAATCTCTTGCCTTTTGCACCGCTTGAAAGAAGGAATGCACCCATTGAAGCAGCCATACCCATGCAGATTGTTGATACATCACATTTGATATACTGCATAGTATCGTAAATAGCCATACCTGCAGAAACAGAGCCGCCGGGGCTGTTGATGTAAAGACTGATGTCCTTATCAGCATCCTGACTTTCAAGGAAGAGAAGCTGTGCTACAACAAGGCTTGCTGTTGCATCATTAACTTCATCTGAGAGAACGATAATTCTGTCATTGAGAAGGCGTGAGTAAATGTCGTATGCTCTTTCGCCTCTGTTTGTCTGTTCAATGACGGTAGGTACCAATGCCATAATAATAACCTCCTTGGACTCTTAAATTATAGTACTGTAAAAAGAAATTTATTCAGAATTATTCTGCTGATTCTTCTGCGGGAGCTTCTTCGGCAGCTTCTGCTTTCTTAGTTGTCTTCTTTGTTGTTGTCTTTTTTGTTGTTGACTTAGCAGCTGTCTTTCTGGGCTTTGAAGCCTTTGCGTTTGCAACGATGAAGTCAATAGCCTTCTTGTTTACGATATCGCCCTTAGCTGTCTTTTCGGGAATAGCAGCCTTGATCTGGTCAAGTTCCATACCGTAAGCATCAGCATACTTCTGGTAGAGTTCGTTGATATCTTCTTCTGAAGCTTCAAGGCCTTCGTTAGCTACGATCTTTTCGAGAGCGAGCATGAGCTTTACGTCTTTTTCAGCCTGAGCTCTGTACTGTTCTCTTACAGCCTTTTCGTCCATGCCGATATATGTCATGTATGTCTTGAAATCAAGACCCTGCATACGGAGTCTGTAATCCATGTCATTGATCATATCGTCAATGCCTTTTTCAATCATACATTCGGGGATTTCACCTGAAACAGCTTCAACAACGAGGTCGAGAAG
The DNA here is from genome assembly GCA_045537555.1 of Acutalibacteraceae bacterium. Taxonomy (GTDB): domain Bacteria; phylum Bacillota; class Clostridia; order Oscillospirales; family Acutalibacteraceae; genus UBA1081. Next base: position 17,822 of record JAZSPR010000005.1, read on the forward strand.
CTTTGACTCGAAAGATCTGTCAGCATTTGCCTGCTTAGCTTCTGTCATGTTCTTTTCAAGGTCAGCCTTGAGTTCAGCAAGTGTTTCAAATTCACTTACGTCCTTAGCAAATTCATCATCAAGTTCGGGAAGTTCCTTAACCTTGATGCCGTGGAGCTTGATTTTGAAAACTACGGGCTTACCTGCAAGGTCTTCTGCATGATATTCTTCGGGGAATGTAACATCGATATCGAATTCTTCACCGATTGAGTGACCGATAATCTTTTCTTCAAAACCGGGGATGAACTGACCGCTGCCGATTGTAAGATCGAATTCTTCAGCCTTACCGCCGTCGAATGCAACACCGTCGTTGAATCCTTCGTAATCGATTGTAACGATATCACCGTCTGCAACTGCTCTGTCGTCAACATCAACGATTCTTGCGCAGTCTTCGAGCTTCTTGTTAAGTTCTGCTTCGATTTCTTCAGCTGTAACTGCTACAGCTTCTTTTTCAGCCTTGAGGCCTTTGTATTCGCCGAGTTCAATTTCGGGCTTAACTGTAACTTTACATGAAAGTTCAACACCGTCTTTGCCTACTGACTTGATGTCAAAATCAAAGGGATTGTCAACGGGATCGATTCCTGCTTCTGCAACAGCAGCTTCATATGCTTCAGGGAATGCGATTTCAAGTGCGTCATCGTAGAATACGCCTTCACCGTAATACTTTTCGATAAATGCTTTGGGAGCTTTACCCTTTCTGAAACCGGGAACATTGATGCTCTTCTTAACCTTGTTGTAAGCTTTGTTGTTAGCGTCTGCAAAAGCTTCAGCGCTGATTGAAAGATCAAGTGTTACTTCGTTTGTACCGGTTTTTTCACATGATTTTAAACTCATTAAATTTTCCTCCGTTCTCATATTAATATGAGATGATATATTTCAACTTTTGTATTATAACAAATTATGAAAACAATTTCCACTATTATTTAAAAAAATATGGAAAATTTGTTAAGGTTTTTTAAGCTTTTTCTATTAATTTTGGACAAAATTTAAGCCAATCGCATGAGATGAGCGAAAACTTTATACCGTCCCTTTGAAAATGGTCATACTTCCCTGTTTTTTCTCCGTGGATATGACCGAAATAACAGCGTTTTATTTCATATTGAGTAAGCACGGAATAAATTTCTTCACATACTCTGTCATCAAACACGGGAGGATAATGAAGAAATACAATCGGCTCTTTTCCCGCATCAATTCCCGATTCAATTGAACGGATAAGACGCTGTCTTTCACGAAGAATGACTTTATTGTCACTTTCAGGTGAATCATAGAACCAGCCTCTTGTTCCGCATACAGCATAATCGCCGAAACTGAAAGAATTATTGAAAAGAATGTCAATTGAGTCAAAATTATTATCTTTAAGATAATTATTCATTTTGTTGAGTGTTGTCCACCAGTAATCGTGATTACCTTTCATGATAATTTTTCTGCCGGGCAGTTCATGAAGGAATTTAAAGTCCTCGTAACATTCGTCGAGCTTCATTGACCATGAAATATCACCGTTTATAACAACTGTATCATTTTCCGTTACGACGGCTCTCCATTGCTTTTCGAGTCTTTCAACATAGTTATCCCAGCCATTGAATATATCCATGGGCTTATTCTTACCGAATGACAGATGTGTGTCACCGATTCCGAAAAGATTCATTTTGCCGCCTCCTTAAAATGAAAATAATGGTAATAATAAATTAAAAGTTTGTGTCAAAACTAAACATGAGATATTTCTCACATTATATTATCAAAGGTGATAAAAATGGAAAACAAGATTAAATGCGAAGTTAAGAACTGCGTATATCACACAACACAGAACCACTGCACAGCTGACTGCATCACAGTAGGTAATCCCACAGCATGCAAGTGCGGTGAAACAGCCTGCGAGACATTCAGAATGAATGACCACAAGACAGTTACAGGCTGATAAACGGAGAGGACGGCACAGACCGTCCTCATTTTTTTAATTATCAATTCTCAATTATCAATTTGCAATTTATGAAGGGGTTTCACCCCTTACCCCATTTATAATGGTTCAAAAGGCGTAGCCTTTTCCTTAATTGCGAATTGTAAATTGCAAATTGCGAATTATTCTATGCCGAGCATATCAAAGCAGACTTTTCTCATGCTGTCTGCATCTTTTTCGCATACATTATTGAAACGAACTTCTTTGTTTTCAAGACCTCTGAGCTGTGAGGGTGCGATAACACCTGTCTTTTCTTCGAGGCTTGTGAGCATTGAGAATTCGTCTCCTTCTGCAGAGCCTTCAAGAGCTGTAAGAACGCTTGCACAGAACTTATAGGGACTTGCAGTTGATGCAACAACAACAGGAGTCATATCTCCGGTTTCCTTACGGTAATCTTCACAAACTTTAACTGCAACAGCTGTATGTGTATCGCAAAGGTAGTTATATGTGTCATAAACTTCCTTGATAGTTGCTTTTGTTTCTTCGTCATCACAGCAACCTGCAGAATAGAGTGCCTTGATTTTTGCAAGAACTTCTTCAGATACTTCAAATGTGCCGTTTTCTTTAAGAGAGCCGTAAAGCTTTCTGACAGCGGCATCGTCTTCACCGTGAAGAGTGAACATAAGTCTTTCAAGATTTGAAGAAATAAGGATATCCATTGAGGGTGAAATAGTAGCAAAAAAGCTTCTGTTTCTGTCATACTTACCTGTTGTGATGAAATCTGTAAGAACGTTGTTTGCGTTTGAAGCACAGATAAGCTTACCTATGGGAAGACCCATTTTCATAGCATAGTTTGCGGCAAGGATATTGCCGAAGTTACCTGTGGGAACAACAACGTTGATTTTGTCACCGAGGTTGATTTTACCCTGCTTTAACATATCGCAGTAAGCAGAAAAATAGTATACAATCTGAGGAACAAGTCTGCCCCAGTTGATTGAGTTAGCTGATGAGAATACAAGGTTGTTCTTTGCAAAAACTTCCTTGATCTGAGCATCTGTAAAGATAGTCTTTACGCCTGTTTGAGCATCGTCAAAGTTACCGTTGATAGCACATACGCCTACGTTGTTGCCTTCCTGAGTGCACATCTGACGCTTCTGCATGGGGCTTACGCCGTCATTGGGATAAAAAACAAGAATCTTTGTCGAATCAACATCCTTGAATCCTTCAAGAGCAGCTTTACCTGTGTCACCTGATGTTGCAACGAGGATAACGATTTCCTTATCCTTGAGAGTCTTCTTTGATGAGCCGATAAGAAGATAAGGAAGAAGCTGGAGAGCCATATCCTTGAATGCACATGTGGGACCGTGCCAGAGTTCGAGAATATTTACATTATCGTGAAGATTTACAACGGGAGCAACTTCGTCACTTGAGAATTTACCTTCTTTATAAGCTCCTTCAACGAATGATGCGATTTCATCAGCTGTGAAATCCGTAAGGTAAAGAGCAAGAACTTTCTTTGCTCTTTCGATATATGACATATCTTTCATTGAAGCTACAAAATCAAGGTCAATCTGAGGAATTTCGCAGGGTACAAAAAGTCCGCCTTCCTCTGAAATACCCTTTGTGATAGCTTCTGTTGATGTCACTTTAAGAGATTTGTCTCTTGTTGATGTATAAAACATTCGGATTACATCCTTTCACACATAAAAATCAAATTATAGTATAACAGACTGTTTTTATTTTGTAAATAGGAGATTGTTAAAAAATCTGTCTGCATTTGAGAAAAATATTTTATCAAGAAGTTTTTCAGAAAAACCGTGATTGCCGAGAAAATCATAAAGCATCGGGATTTTCTCAATACCGGCAAGTTCATCGTTTATATCGCAACCGTCAAAGTCTGTTCCCATTGCGACAACATCTTCTCCGCCGATTTCGATAAATTCACTCATATGACGAAGTACCGCGTCGAATGAATTGTCTTCATTGCCGAGGAGTTTTTTCCATAAATTAATGCCGATAACCCCGCCGTGCTCGGAAATAATATTAACCTGATCTTTTGTTAAGTTTCTGTGTCTTGCTTTGAAATTATCAACAATATCAATACATGAATGTGAAGCCATAAAAGGCTTTTCGGCAAGGTCAGCGAGGTCATAAAAACCTTTGACCGAAAGATGCGAAACATCGGCGGCAATACGTAAGTTTTCCATTTCCTTAACGGCTTCTCTGCCGAATGGAGTAAGACCGATATCCTCTTCATCGAAGCAACCGCTTGCAAGTTCGTTTCTGCCGTTCCATGTAAGAGTAATGAGCTTTACACCACAGTCTGCAAGGTGATGAAGACCGTCAATTGTGCCTGCCATACCTGCACCGCCTTCAACTGACAGGACAGACCTGAACTTTGTATCTTTTCTGTCGGCATATTCACTGATGCAGTTTTTGTTCATTTCATCTTTATAATAAGCATAAACGCTGTCAAAGTAATCGACTGCAGCTTTGCCTCTGTATTCATCGGGAATGAATATTGCATAATCCTGAACATATTCGGTTAAATATGAAGCTCTGTCAAGAGAAATGTGTCCGTCATTACTTGCAAGACTTCCCTGTTTTTTGCAAAGCTCGGTTATTGTGTCACAATGAAGGTCAAAAAATCTCATGGTATCACCTTAAAATGCGTTTATTGTATGCTTTATTGCATATTTTTCTTTATCAAGGATTACTTCAATGATGTCATATGTCACATCGGATTGAATTTTCGATTGTGAAAGAAAAACTGCGGCGGTGTTCTTTATATTCGTTTCTTTCTGCTCGTCAACAGCATCGGAAGGGCTGAAAAACGAATCAGTATTTCTTGTTTTGACTTCAACAAATGATACCGTATTATCTTTTCTTACAATAAGGTCAATTTCGCCGCCTTTAGCCCTGTAATTTGAAACAAGGATTTCATAACCTTTGTTTCTTAAAAATCTTGATGCGTAAAGTTCACCGAAAACACCCGATTTCTGAGGTTCAGTTATCATTTTGAGAGTATCTTTTTAAGAAATGAACGACGGTGGTCGGGAAGAATGCCGTACTGTTCAATCATTTCGTAATGAAGCTTTGTGCCGTAGCCCTTATGCTGTTCAAATTTGTATTCCGGATGTCTTTGGGCAAGGTCCTTCATATATCTGTCACGGCTTACCTTTGCAAGGATTGATGCGGCTGAAATTGAAATTGACTTTGCATCGCCTTTGACCAAAGTCATTTCTTCATAGCCCGTATTCGGTTTTCTGTTGCCGTCAACAAGGACAAGGTCGGGCTTTACGCCCATTGCTTCAACTGCTCTTCTCATTGCAAGAAATGTTGCATTGAGAATATTGATTTCGTCAATTTCTGTTTCGGTTGCAAAACCTATGCCGTAAGCTGTTGCGTTTTCGATAATAATATCAAAAAGGGCTTCCCTTTTCTTTTCGCTCATTTTCTTTGAGTCATTTATGCCCATGTCTTCAAGACCGTCGGGAAGAATTACTGCCGCCGCATATACGGGACCTGCAAGAGGGCCTCTGCCTGCTTCATCAACACCGCAGACTACAGCAAAGCCTTCTTCGTGAGCCCTGTGTTCAAATTCATAAGTCATTCTTATTCACCCATTCAAGTGTCATTCTGCCGAGTTTTCCGCCGCGGTATTCATCGAGCACGGCAACTGAAGCACGCATTGTATCGATTTCGCCGCCTCTTATCATCATACCGCGTTTTTTACCTATAAGCTCGAGGATTTCCCATGCTTCAAGGTCCTCGAAATTATCAATTTTGTATCTTTCACGCAATCTGTCGGGGTAATTGTCTTTCATTACCTGTAAGAATCTTACGGCAAGGGTTTCGATATCAAGAATCTGGTCTTTTACACCGCCCGTGAAAGCGAGTTTATCGCCGACTTCGGGGTCTTCAAATTTAGGCCACAATACACCGGGAGTATCAAGCATTTCGATACCGCCGCCGATAACAAACCATTGGTTATTACGTGTTACACCTGCTCTGTCTTCAACTTTTGCTTTACCGCCCGCACCCATTTTATTGATAAATGAAGATTTACCCGTATTGGGAATACCTACAACCATTATTCTGAGAGTTTTACCGGGCATTCCTTTTTCTTCGTTACGCTTGATTGTATCTGCAAGGACTTCCCTTACGAGAGGACGGAATTTACCCAGTCCCTTACCTGTTCTGCAGTCAACTTCAAGTGATGCGGCACCTTTTTTTGCATAATAATCAATCCATTGCTTTGTGGCATTGGAGTCTGCAAGGTCTGCTTTATTGAAAAGGATTATTGTGGGTTTACCCTGAATGAGTTCATCAATTTCGGGATTTTTACTGCTTTCGGGGATTCTTGCATCGAGAAGCATTGTAACGGCATCAACCTGTTTCAGTTGTTCCTTTATAAGCCTTCTTGTTTTTGCCATATGACCGGGGAACCATTGAACCTGCTGTTTTACGGAATCTGCCATTTTTATCTCACCTTCTGAAAAAAGGGACTGATAACAGTCCCCGTAATTAATAAATCTGAAATTTTGCTGTATCAAAGCCTGTTTCACCTGAAATAAGGCGGTAAAGAGCTTTGCCTAAAACATACTGTTCATCTATAAAACCGACCATATATGAACGGCTGTCGGTTGAATTGTTTCTGTTGTCCCCCATGCAGAAAAGATGACCAACGGGCACCTGAACGGGATATTCATGATTATCGCTGAAATGCTTTACATTTGCAGGTTCTGCAATATAGGGTTCGTCAAGCTCGACCATTGTGTCGGGAGTGTCACCGACTGATACGGTGCCGTTCTCATAATCGACATCAATCCACTGCCCTTCAGTTGCAATGACTCTTTTTACAAGAGGTTCATTGAGCATACCGGGCTGAACAACAATAACGATATCTTTATAATTATATTCTCTTGTGGCGGTTGAAGTTATAAGCCAGTCCTGATGCTGTAAAGTGGGAACCATTGAAGTTCCGTCAACACCGACAAGACGGAATAAAAATGCAAAAATTATAACGATTGCTACAACCGATGAAAGCATGATTGATGCAATTTCAAAAACGGATGATGCTAATTTTTCATGTAACTTTTTCATGAAGAACACCTTCATTCATAAATATTGAAATCACCGAAAGGCACAACACGACAGACTGCCTTTCCGAGTATATAACCTTCCTGAACAAAGCCGACCTTATATGAACGGCTGTCGGTTGAATGGTTTCTGTTGTCACCCATGCAGAAATACTCTCCAACAGGCACCTGAACGGGATATTCATTGAGGTCTTCAAAAGGTTTGTGATTTGTAAGTTCTGCAGTATAGGGTTCATCGAGAGGAACCATTGTGTCTAATGTGTTACCCACATAGACAAGCCCTTCGTCATAACGGATATCCACCCACTGACCTTCCGTTGCTATAACACGTTTGATAAGAGGTTCATCATAAGGCGGTTCATTAGGTTGAACAACAATCACAATATCTCCGAAGTCATATTCTGCAACCTTTGAAACGGTGATAAGTCTGTCGCCGTCCTGAAGTGTAGGTTCCATTGACCTGCCTTCAACGGTGGTAAGTCTTAACCCGAATATGAATATAACCGAAACGGCAAGAATAGCCGAAAGAAGAATTGATGCGAATTCAAAAACTGATGATGCAAAGTTCTTTTTCATTTTTATACCTCCGTCATTGATGTAAACGGATAAAAGCGGAAAACAGCTTTTCCGGCAACGGTATTTTCATCAATACAGCCGAATGTTTTGTGTCGGCTGTCACGGGATTCATCTCTGAAATCTCCCATAACAAAAATGTGACCTTCGGGAACGATGTAGGGATATTCAATTTCATTTAAGGGCACTTTTGACATGCCCTGAATGTAATTTTCCTGAAGAATAACTCCGTCAACCAAAACAGTTTCGTAATCGTAATCGACAGTAACAACCTGTCCTTCTTTTGCAATAACACGCTTGATAACAGGCATATCTGCTCCGTCGGGTGAACGGGCAACGATTATGTCACCGTTCATGGGCTCATACATAAAAGAATAAACAAACAGCCTGTCACCGTCGTGAAGAGTTGGTTCCATTGAAGGCCCCGAAACGGTAACGGGTCTGAAAAAAAGCATAATAACCAGAAAAATGACAAATAAAACCGCAACAATACCGCTCACCCAATGAAAGAATGAGCTGAATGCAGTTTTGACAATTTCTTCTTTTTCTGTTTTTTCTTTATATTCGTAATAGATATAGCCGTTCTTTTTTTCTGACACCGGAATCACCTGAAAGAAGCTTAAAATATAATAATTGAAAACAAATTGAAATTAAGCAAAAAAAGGGACATAACTGTCCCTTTTGCTCCGGAAAAACTTATCTGATCTGTTCTTTAACCTTAGCTGCCTTACCGACTCTGTCACGAAGGTAGTAGAGCTTAGCTCTGCGAACCTTACCTGTTCTGACAGTTTCAACTTTTGCAACGTTGGGTGAGTGAACGGGGAATACTCTTTCAACACCAACACCGTAAGAAACACGTCTTACTGTGAATGTCTGAGCTACACCGCTGCCCTTACGAGCAATAACAGTTCCCTCGAAAACCTGAATACGTTCTTTTTCGCCCTCACGGATTTTAACGTGAACCTTAACGGTGTCACCAACCTTGAACTGAGGTGCGTCAGCCTTGATGCTGTCCTGAGCAATAAGTTTAAGTGCGTCCATAATTTTACCTCCTGATTTTTTCAGCCGTTCTTACGCCAATTGCCAGAGGACCGACCGCTTTAATGTACGCTGTGCATTAATCGCCGTTTAGTGGTTTTAATCTCTAAACGCAAACGAACGCTTATATATAATATCACAACAAAATCAATAATGCAATAGTTTTTCTTTACTATTAATGACTTTTTTTGCGGTATTTATTTATTCAAATGGTATAAGTTTATCGTCAAGAAGCCCGAGTCTTACGATATTGAGAGGAACAATGTCTGCAGAGAGATGTCTGTTGAGAGCATCGAGAAGATTCATGGGATTTACGTTTTTTGTATTACCGCCGGGAAGAACAACATTCATAATAACTGCTTCGTCATTCTCGCTGATTGAATACTTCTTTATATTCTCTGAAACGTTAACTTCCTTTACTCTCTTTCTGCCGTTGACTTTACCCATTTTTTCGCATGAAAGAGAACCTGAATCCATAGCCTTTGTGAGGTTTTCTTTAAGATTGTCTTCTTTTTCAAAATAAATCTCATACTCTGCAAAAGCGAGGTCATTTGATTTCATATAAGGCTCTGTGACCTTTGTAATTTTAATGCCCACGGGCAGAACTGCATTGAGTTTATTCATAATCTCTTCATCTGAGATTTCGCCTTCAATTCTGATATCGAGAGGTTCATTAAGCCCTTCAACACCTAAAGGCATAGGCTGTAAAAAGTTAAGATACGGATGAGGATTGAAGCCCTCGGTATACCACAGAGGAATATCGGCACGTCTGACGGCTCTTGTCATACAACGCATGATGTCAAGATGTGAGACATACTTGATTCTGCCCTGCTTACTGAACCATATTCTTACCAAGCGCATCGCATTTACCTCCGTTGAGTTTATTTGCACCGCATGCGGCACAGTTTTCACGGCATTGATGAGTTGTAACTGCCTCATAAGCCTTTTTACATTCATTTACAAGGAATTCACGTCTGATGCCGTAGTCAAGATGATCCCACGGAAGGATTTCATCAAAATTACGGCGACGGTTAGCGTAGAACTTCGGGTCAAGACCTGCCTCGTCAAAAGCTTCCATCCACATATCATATTTGAACTGGTCGTCCCAGCTGTCAAATTTGCAACCCTTTCTCCATGCAAGCTCAATAACCTTTGAAAGGCGTCTGTCGCCTCGTGCAAGAACACCTTCCATAAAGCTTGTCTGCGTAGTGTGAGTTGAAATCTTGATTTTCTTTGTAGTAACGCTCGCCATAAGATGCTCCTGCTTTTCAGCGAGCATTTCCTGAGTGTCCTGAGGCTCCCATTGGAAAGGAGTGAACGGCTTCGGCACGAATGAAGAAGCACTGATGCTGACCTGAACGCCCTTGCCCTTCGGTCTGTCGGGCAGACGGTAGTATTCGTCAACAACTCTTTGTCCGAGCTGTGCAATTCCAGCAACGTCGTCAAGGGTTTCCGTCGGAAGACCGATCATAAAGTA
>JAZSPR010000012.1:0-19323 GCA_045537555.1 Acutalibacteraceae bacterium
ATGCTCAATTCGCAATTTCGGAAGCCCTTCGGGCTTGACTTATATAAATGGGTCAAAGGGCGAAGCCCTTTCCACAATTGAGCATTGCGCATTGAGAATTGAGAATTTTTGTCGAACTTCAGTTCGACAAATTCTGATTTACACAACAAAACCGCACCGAATGGTGCGGTTAATTTTATTTGTTCCTTTTTCTGTATGCCATATAATCTTCAAGAATCATAACCGCAGATACGGCATCAACAACCGCTTTGCGTTTCTTTCCTCTTGTATTTGTGGCATTGAGTGCATTATGTGCAGAAACAGTTGTCAGACGTTCATCATAAAGATTAACTTCAAGCCCTGATTTTTCACCGAGCAATGAAGCAAACTCTTTGCATGCTTCGGCTCTGAAACCTTCCGAGCCGTCCATGTTTTTAGGAAGTCCTACAACAAAGCTTTCTGCTCTGCGTTCTTTTGCAAATTCAATTATTTTTTCCGCGAGCTTTTCCGAATCAGTTTCTGTTATAACGGATACGGGAGATGCAAGAATCTCGTTTTTGTCACACACGGCAACACCTGTACGCACATCGCCGTAATCAACTGACATTATTATCATCAGTCACCCTCCGGAGCATCAACGGGAGCATCTGCGCCTTCGCCTGCATCGGCTTCGGGAGCCGGAGCGGGACGGGCACGGCAAGCTGTACATGTTGAGGGAACTGATTCCTTTTTATACCAGCCTGCACCGCCTACGGGACAACCTGAACCTGCAAGGAGACCTGAATTTGCACAGTAATAACGCTCTTCAATCTCATCACTGAATTCAAAATCCTTTGCGGGAAGATTCTTATGAATTTCATTCATAACGTTCTGATAAAGGTCACCGCAATAATTTGTGTAGAAATCAAGCTCTTCGGGATGTTCCGAATAGCCCATCCATACAGCACATACATAATACGGTGTTCCGCCTACAAACCAACGGTCTTTTTCATCTGATGTTGTACCTGTTTTTGCAAACATATCAAAACCTGAAACTCTGTATGCACGTGCAGTACCATTATAAGCTGTTGCAACAGTCTGCAGAAGCTTGTTCATAACATCTGCAGTGCTTCTGTCCATAACCTGCTCACCCGAATCGTTATTTGTAAGGTAAACAGTTGAACCTGAGCTGTTTGTAACTGTATAGTAACAATAGGGTTCATAATAAACACCACCGTTACCGAATGTTGTATAAGCCGCACACATTTCAATGCCGTAAACACCATGTGTCATACCGCCTACAGCCATTGACGAATAAGTGTGGTCTTCCTCTTCAAGACATGTGAATTTAAACCTGTCAATAAGGAAATTATAACATGTGTCAATTCCCATCGCATCAACAAGCTGTGCAGGAACTGTATTGTGTGAAGGTGCAAGAGCCTGCTGAATGGTTTCAAATGATGTGGGAGAACCGGGGTCACCGCCGTAGTTGAGAGGCCATCTTTCATCTTCAACAATAATACCGTAGTTCTGTATAAGTGATGACCATGTGTACATATTGCTGTCAATAGCAGGAGCATACACACTCAGAGGCTTGATCGATGAACCGGGCTGTCTTCTGGAACTTGTTGCGATATTAAGGCTTCGTGCCCCCTCTTTTTCGCCTGCCTGACCGACAATACCTCTGACTCTGCCGTTATAATCCATTATAACCATACTTGACTGAACAAGTTCGCCGTAAGAATTAGTATCTTTCGGGAAACCTTTTCTGTTATAATAGATATCTTCAAGAAGACTCTGAATCTCCATATCAACAGCAACATGGATTTTCAGACCGCCGTAATAAACAAGTCTCCATGCTTCATTATATGAATAAGAATAAGCCTTCATAAGGTCTTTGATAACCTTATCAATAACGTAGTCAACATAATAACTCTGGACTTTTTCTTCTTCCTGAGTCTGACCGACATTGCTTTCGTCAACTGATATCATATCATCATTTGTATCTTCGTCATCATCCTCGGGAGGAACATAATCATCGTCTGTTGTAAAGATGAAATCGTACTCAAGAGCTTCATCATATTCTTCCTGAGTTATAAATTCCTGATCAAGCATACACTTGAGTGCCCAGTTACGACGATCTTCATTCTTTTCAGGATTTATAATGGGATTGTTGGCTCTGGGAGCCTGAGTAATAGCTGCAATACATGCACATTCAGCAAGAGTAAGGTCTTCAACATCCTTACCGAAATAATATTCCGATGCAGTCTGCACACCGTAACAACCGCCGTCAAGGTACAATGTGTTAAGATATGCCTCAAGAATTGTTTCCTTTGAAAAGTGTCTTTCAAGATTGAGCGCGTTCTTGATTTCATTGAATTTTCTGATATAGGTTACTTCTCTTTCACCCGTAAGGTTTTTAATAAGCTGCTGTGTTATTGTTGAACCACCCTCACCTCTGTTGGAAGGAAGGATTGCAACGGATAATGTTCTTCTCCAGTCAACACCCGCATGTTTCTTAAAACGCATATCTTCAAGGGCAATAAATGCATCCTGAAGGTCCTGTGGAATTTCATCAATATCGACCCATATACGGTTTTCCTCACCGTGAAGTCTTATAAGCTCAACCTCATTGCCGTTGTCATCAACAGTATAAAGTATTGTTGTTCTGCTCTGATTTTCCTTGTATTCATCAAGGTCAATCGCAACATCACCGTTGACGAAATCAGCCATATTTTTAAGAACGTACAGTCCTACTGATGAAACAGAAATAAGACCTATAAGAATAAACGAACACACAATTATACCGAATCTTCTGAATCCCTTGTGTTCCTTTTTCTTTTTTCGTTCAGGCTTTTTCTTTGTTTCTTTTGCGTCTTTTGTTTCTTCAACCGTTTCATTTTTCTGAACCGAAGTCTGACGGTTTCTCATGGAAGGTTGATTATTAAGATTAATTCTTTGAGTTCCCGGCTCACCTGAATTCTGAACAGGATTTCTGTTTTCGGATGAGTTGTTATCGGGAATATTACCGTTGTTAAGATTACTCATTGATTGTTCTCCCGTCAGGTAGAATTATTTTTTGAGGTATTCCATGAATACCCAGCCGCGTTCGCCGTTATAGTTGACATAACCCCAGCCGAAATCACCTTCTGCAACACCTGTATCGTCAATAAACATAACTTCAAGCTGTGTTCCGTTAGGAATTCTTGTAACAACTTCAGATTCCTTATCTGCCGCAATTCGCATGTTGAGTTCTGCCGTTGAACCTGTTTCAACCTTATATATTCCCGAACCGTTCATCTGAACGGGAAGAATATTATCATCAGTAGAGGGTTCATCAACGCTTACAATATTATCATTTGAATTGACAGGGTCTTTATTATCCTTATCTGAAGTAAGACCGTTTATTATAAGAGCAAAAATAATAATAACAAGAACTGCAGCCGCACTTATCATGATAAGCATGCGTCTGTCCATTTTTTTAATGGTTTTTACTGTCTTTGCAAGAAAAGCTGCAATCTTATCTGTAATCTGCTGAATCATTTCATTGTTCTTTGCCATATGTAATTCCTCCAAATATACTTTTACTTTTAAATTATAACAAACCGTTATTTAATTTTCAACCTTTTTTACAAGATTGTAATATATTTTTTTATAAAATTAAAGTAAAAAATAATACTCAGATTAAAGTAAAAAATAATACTCAGAACGCGGTAATAAATATTATCAAAATGGCAAAAATACACACCTGACGGTATAATGATATACTATACAAAAAAAGACAGACTTCCAAAAAATCTGTCTTTTTATATCTTCACAAACAACTCATCAATAATAAGAAGTTATTTTTGATTATTTTTTGCTGTATTAAGCGATGCGACCAATATTCGTTTCAGTTCCAAGCAATCGGCAAGTAAAGAATCAAACATTTTATCATCAATATATTCAGAAAGATGAAGTAATTTTATCCAATACTCTGTTTCGGCAGTTTCTTTTAACGCTATGTGCATTTTTGTTATAAAATCCGCAGGACTCTGTCCGTAATTAGCTTCATTGATATTCGCACCGATACTTGTTCCGCTCCGAACTAATTGTTTTGCTATAGTCAGACCTTTTTTATTTTTTATTAAATAATCATGCAATTTAACAATCCTTGCAGCGAAAACAATAGATTTATCAATCAGAATATTTTCTTTCATAAAAAACTCACATCCTTTTTAACATTATATCATAAGTATAAAACAATGTCAAAATTATTCATTATTCATCAGCGAAGCGACTTCAATATTCATTATTCATTCAAAAATCCGTTCTGCTGAAATGAATAATGAATGATGAATATTGAATAATGAATAATACAAACAAAAAACCGTCCACTTTCGTGAACGGATTTTTGTTTGGTGACTCAGCGGGGATTCGAACCCCGGACACCCTGCTTAAAAGGCAGGTGCTCTGCCGACTGAGCTACTGAATCACTTTTATTCATAAAACCGGACTTAAGCAAAGAAACCAACAAGAATTGTTGTTACGAAAGTCAGGATTATAAATGCTGCACAAAGAATTTTTGTAAGCTTTTCAAGCTTAGCTTCCATTGTACGACCTTTGTTCTTGCCGAAGAATGTATCTGCACCGCCTGCAATTGCTCCTGAGAGACCCTGCTGCTTGCTCTGCTGTAACATTATGATTACTACAAGAACTAAAGAAATAACTATTAAAACTGCACCGAGTATATACTCCCAAGCTGACATCGGGCAAACATCCTTTCTCTTCAAATATCAACAAGACACAATTATCTCGTCATATTGCTTGTATAGATTATCACATCGGAACACAAAAATCAAGTCTTTTTTTAAAATTTATTACATTTTTTCAATTTTTATATTTTTTGCACATTTTTAACGGCAATTTTGCACTAAAATCATACTGATATCATTTATAATTATCCCGCAACTTGCAAATTTTATTATATTTATGCTATAATAATTAAAATAAAAAGTACGGAGGCATTATGAAGAACAAATCATCAATAGTCTTTACGGGCGACATAGGTTTTGACCGTTATATGTATAAAAAATGGGATGATGAAGAATTGATTTCAGAAGAAATACTATCATTTCTTCATTCTGCCGACCATGTTGTTGCAAATGTTGAAGGTCCCGTTGCAGAGGCTGAAACAAACACAACGCAGAGCGGTGTTGCACAGCTTCTTCACACAATCGACCCTGCTGCCGTAAAGGTGTTTAAAAACATGAAAGCCGATATATGGAACATCTGCAACAATCACATTATGGATGCAGGTCCCTACGGTATTGAATCAACCCTTAAAATTGCAGAAGAAAACAATATCAGGACAATCGGTGCGGGAATGAACATTGACGAAGCAAGAAAACCCGTTATTATCGATGAAGCGGGCGGTATCGGAATGTTCGGTGTGGGCTATCAGAGAGCATGCCGTAAAGCTGACACGGACAAACCCGGCTGTTACTCATGGAGCGACCTTGATGCGATTCAGGAAACCATAAATGAAATAAAAAAGACCTGTCGTTGGTGTATTGTCGTTGCACACGCAGGTGAAGAATTCACTCCTCTCCCCTCACCCTACACGAGGGAAAGATATCATAAATATCTCGAAATGGGTGCTGATGCAGTTGTTTCCCATCATCCCCATGTGCCGATGAATTACGAAACAGTCAGCGAAAAAATAATTTTTTATTCTCTCGGCAATTTCATTTTTGACACAGACTATCAGCGTGCACAGTTCAACACAGAGAAAGGGCTTCTCGTAAAGCTTAATTTTACCGAAGACAAAATGACATGGGAGCCTATGGGACTGCTGATTGACAGAGAAAAAGAACACATTGTAAAAGCAGAACTTCCGAAAATTTTCGTTGATGTGCAGGAAGAGGAATATAAGCTTTTAGCACCTCTTTCCGCAAAAATGCTTATTGCCGCAACAAAAAGGCAGTTCACATATCTGAAACCTCAGGAATTCAAGGATGCTTCGGAAGAAAAATGGAAAGAACATTTTTCAGAGCCTCTGAGAACAGGCAGAGTACCGGGCGAAACACTCGATTTCTTCATTATATGTCCCCTTGCAGAAGAAGCCGAAAAAGGAGAATGGAAAAAAAGTAAACTTGAAGATGTAAAACAGTATATTTTAGAACAGATGTAAATAAAAGCACGGTGAGTTTTCAGACCCACCGTGTTTCTTCATCAGAATCTTAAATTATAATCTGTCGGATTTATAAAAGTTGCAAGCTTATAATAAACCTCACTACTGTTTTTCGAGAAAATATAAAGCTTGTTTTTTGCAGGATAAATGAGAATATTAAGCTCCTGAATATAGAATGAAACCGCAGTTTCGCCTTTATTGTTACCGTCAATTATCCATTCTATCACAGCTTCGTTTTCCGTGTGATTTATACTGCTGTAGCTGTTTTCGTCAAGGTATTCCTTTATAAAAACAGCCTTTTCGCATTCCTCATCAATGAAACATTTCTTTTCAAAGAATCCACCGATAAAAACTTCATCAGCATTGCAGTTTTCGGCAATAAGGCAGATAAGCTCTTTCGCCCTTGCACCCGAAACATCCACGGTCAGACACGGCATTGAAAAGACCTTTTCTTCATCGAAAAATTCACTACCGAGCTTATTTTTTATGTATTTCTTTATATCACCGTCTGTTGTGGTTTCATCGTCGGAAAGTTTTTTGCCCATCTTCTCTTTTTTATACATCACCGTTGTGATAATGATATAAATGATAAATGCAATTACACCGTAAACAAGAGCTGCTACACCTGACTGTATCACAGCTTCAACAGCCGAATTTTCGGCAGGCTTTGAAATAATGTTTTTTGAAGAAACAAACTTTGATGTGATATCTTCGCCGAATTCATCTGTTTCATAAATTGCATAAGAATGTCCGACAAATCTGAGCTTCTGTACACCGTATTCAACCGATGTAAACAGCACATAATTCTTTGAATCAAGCGTGAAAAAAGCAACTTCGGAAACATAACCGTCATCGAATCCGTAGCTATACGATATATAATCCGCACGGACATCAATTGTCCATGCATCAACATTATTGTTGCTTTTATTCATAAGGATATCATATGTTTCATCTGCAGAAAGGCATCTGTAAGACGCATCGGCAAGTTCTCCGAGTACACTTTCCGCATCATCAAATTGTTTTGAAAAATAAAAATCTATATTAAAATTATAAGCCTTATCAAAAAACTGATTCGGTTTATCATCCGGCATTTCAACAACTTTCAGGTCATAAGGCACGAAGAAAAACATTGAAACAACCCATACAATTACAATTGTAATAAAAATGACTGCTTTTAGAATTTTTTTCATAGCTTTCACCCCAATTCAATTATAAACTTACCGTTAATAAATGTCAAGAAATAATACATTTGACATTACTTTGTCTGTTTGCTATAATCTGACTGAAAGGATGATGAAAATGAAAGAAATATTCTTCTCAAATCTCCCCGCAGGTATTGCAGTTATCGGACTTTGCCTCTACTTTTTCGGCATGGCAATTGTGTTTATTGCAAATCCCGTCAAAAATGCCGAAAGCTTTGCCGTTAAACCCGTTGACAACGCAGGTAAAACTGAAATCCGTGTCTATTACGGCGGAATTTCCTTTGCTCTGGGTGCATTTCTTCTTTATCTTACAATCGCACTCGGCACACCTGCGTATTCACTTGTCGGCGGTCTGTTTTTTGCTACAACCGTACTGACTGTCAGAACAATCTTTCTATTTGTTGACAAAGGCTGGAAATGTCCTTACACAAAGCTTGCAATCCCCTGTGAAACACTCTTTGTTATAGCACTCTGGGTATGTTTCATACTTTCAAAGACATTGTATTAATTCAAAAAACTTAAAAAACACAAGGAAAAACCTGCATTTACGCAGGTTTTTTTATTGCAAAAATTTTTATAATATGATAAAATAAAATGTATATATTATTATGAGGTGATTTTTATGTTCAAGGAGAGAGGTGCAGGTGTATTAATGCATATCAGCTCTCTGCCGTCCGATTACGGCATCGGCGTTTTCGGAAAGAATTGTTTTGATTTCATTGACACACTCGCGTCAATGAATTTTAAATACTGGCAGGTTCTTCCTTTTAATCCCGTTGATGATGCAAATTCCCCCTATTGCTCGGCATCAGCTTTTGCGGGAAATATTCTTTTTATTGATCCCGAAAGTCTTGTTGAAACAGGGCTTTGCACAAAAGAGGAAGCCGCAACAAACATTTATAACGGCTCTCCCTATACAGCTGATTTTGATTTTGCAAAAAAGAGCAGACTCAGTCTTCTCAAAAAGGCTTTTTCAAGAATTGATGCAGATTTTGCACAGAAGGTCAAAGACTTTGAAAGTAAAAACAAGTGGCTTACTCAGTTTTCATTTTTCATGGCAATCAAAGAGGCAAACGATTTCCGCCCATGGTGGGAATGGGATGAAGAATTTGCACGTTATGATATATTTAAAAGACGTCACAGACACGACTATGCCGAAAGATCGGCTTTCTGGAAATTCTGTCAGTACATTTTCTTTATGCAATGGCAGAAAGTCAAGGAATATGCAAATTCAAAAGGCATAAAAATAATAGGTGACATGCCCATTTATGTTGCGATGGATTCAGTTGACGTGTGGGCAAATCTCCCCTTGTTCCTTATAGATGACAAGAAACTCAAGCCCGAAAAGGTTGCAGGTGTACCTCCCGATTATTTCAGCGAAGACGGTCAGCTCTGGGGCAACCCGATTTATAATTGGGAAGCTATGGAAAAAGACGGGTTCAAATGGTGGCTCGGAAGAATTGAAAATGCACTCACAACATACGACGTTGTAAGAATTGACCATTTCAGAGCTTTTGCAAGCTATTGGGAAGTCCCCGCTGATTCGGAAACTGCAAAAAACGGCGAATGGAAACCCGGTCCGGGAATGAAGCTTTTCAAAAAAGTCTTCAGAAAATTCCCCGATGCACCAATCATTGCGGAAGACCTCGGCGTTTTCGGTGAAGATGTTGTAAAGCTCCTTGAAGACACCGCATTCCCCGGAATGAAAGTTGTTCAGTTCGGATTTGACCCCGGATCTGATTCATCACACATGCCCCACAATGCACCGAGAAACTCAGTAAACTATGTCGGCACTCATGACAACAACACTCTTCTCGGCTGGCTCTGGGAGGCAAGTGAGGACGAAAGAAGATTCGCACTTGATTACTCGGGCTTTGAAGGCGACAACTGGGGTGACGGCGGTTACTATTCAAAGAGCTGCCGTAAAATCATTGAATGTGTATGGCGTTCGGCATCGGCAGTTTCAGTTATCGCATTTCAGGATATGTGCGGATTCGGTTCTGATGCAAGAATGAACATCCCCGGCGTACCCGAAAAGAACTGGAGATTCAGAACAACAAAAGAAACAATTGACGGAATTGACAAAGACTATTTCAGAAAGATAAATTCCGTTTTCAGAAGATAAAAAAACAGGATATCCTGTTTCGGAGGATAAAATGGCAAAGAAAAAAGATTACGGCAATGAAGACATAGTTGTACTCAAAGGACCGGACAAGGTAAGAAAAAGACCTGCCGTTATTTTCGGCTCGGACGGTATCGACGGTTGTCAGCATTCCGCTTTTGAAATCATTTCAAACTCAATAGACGAAGCAAGAGAAGGCTACGGCAACAAAATTGTTGTAACAAGATTTCTCGATAAATCAATTGAAGTTCAGGATTACGGCAGAGGTATGCCCGTAGGCTGGAACCCCAACGAAGAACGCTTCAACTGGGAGCTTCTCTTCTGCGAAATGTATGCAGGCGGCAAGTACGACACAAATGACGGCGGCAACTACGAATATTCACTCGGTCTTAACGGTCTGGGTCTTTGTGCCACTCAGTTTGCATCGGAATATATGGAAGCTGAAATACACCGTGACGGCATGTGCTATACTCTCCGTTTTGAGAAAGGCTGGCCCATGGGCGGTCTTAATGAAGAGCCCTATGCAAAGCGTGACACAGGCACAAGAATCAAATGGAGACCCGACCTTGATGTTTTCACGGATATCGATATTTCTGCCGATTACTTCAAGGAAGTCCTTGAAAGACAGGCTGTTGTAAACAACGGTCTTAAATTCATATTTAAAAATCAGATCACAGAAACAAAATTTGAAACAACAGAGATTCTTTACGAAAATGGCATTAAGGATTATGTTGACAATTACTGCGGTGAAGAGGCTTTTACCACAACTCAGCTTTGGCAGACAGAGAAAAAGGGACGTGACCGTGAGGACAAGCCCGAATATAAAGTAAAAATCAACGTAGCACTCGCATTCTCAAAGACAAAACAGCTCAAGGATTACTATCACAACTCAAGCTGGCTTGAATACGGCGGTGCTCCCGATAAAGCAGTAAAGAGTGCTTTTGTTGCTCAGATTGATGCATATTTAAAGCAGACAGGCAAATACACAAAGTCCGACAGTAAAATCACATTCCAGGACGTTGAAGATTGTCTTGTAATAATCGTTTCATCTTTCTCAACGCTGACTTCATACGAGAATCAGACAAAGAAAGCAATCACAAACAAGTTCATTCAGCAGGCAATAACGGAATTTTTAAGACATCAACTTGAAATATACTTTATGGAAAACAAGCTTGATGCCGACAGAATTGCAGATCAGGTTCTTATAAACCTCAGAAGCCGTGTAAAAGCAGAAGCTACAAGACTCAATCTGCAGAAGACTCTTGCAACATCAAACGGTATGGCAGACAGAGTTGAAAAATTCGTTGACTGCCGAAGCAAAGACATTGATGAAAGAGAAATCTTCATCGTTGAGGGTGACTCTGCTTTGGGTGCCTGTAAGCAGGCAAGAGACTCGGCTTTTCAGGCTATCATGCCCGTAAGAGGTAAAATTCTCAACTGTCTTAAAGCCGATTACACAAAGGTGTTCAAATCAGAAATCATCACAGACCTTATCAAAGTCCTCGGGTGCGGTGTTGAAGTAAAGACAAAAGCAAACAAAAATATGTCAACCTTCAACCTTGATAATCTCCGCTGGAGCAAGGTTATTATCTGTACCGATGCTGACGTTGACGGTTTCCAGATAAGAACACTCATTCTTACAATGATTTATGCGCTTATGCCCACTCTGATTGAAGCGGGAAAAGTTTTTATCGCAGAATCTCCCCTTTACGAAATCACATCAGGCAATCACACATGGTTTGCTTATAACGAGCAGGAAAAAGCCGATGCACTCGCTGAAATCGGCGACAAGAAATACACAATCCAGCGTTCAAAGGGTCTTGGTGAAAACGAGCCCGACATGATGTGGATGACAACAATGAATCCGAAAACAAGAAGACTCATAAAGGTCGAACCCACAGATGCACAGCTGACTGCCGAAGTATTCGAGCTTCTTCTCGGCGACAATCTTCAGGGAAGAAAAGAACACATCGCAGAAGTAGGTCATCAGTATATTGACCTTGCAGACATAAGCTGAGGAAGGGGGACTGAATTTTATGGCAAAGAAAAAGAAAAATGACGAAATCAAAACCGAAGCACTCAGCCCGAATGCCCATATTTCAGGTGCGGGTATAGTTCAGCCTCAGCATATAACGGATATTCTTGAAACCAACTTCATGCCCTATGCCATGAGCGTTATCATGTCACGAGCTATCCCCGAAATTGACGGTTTCAAGCCCTCACACAGAAAACTCCTTTACACAATGCACCTTATGGGACTGCAGAACGGTGCCAGAATAAAGTCTGCAAATATTGTGGGCAGAACAATGCAGCTCAACCCCCACGGTGACGGTGCAATTTACGAAACAATGGTCCGTCTCACAAGAGGTAACGAGGCTCTGCTTCACCCCTTTATTGATTCAAAGGGTAACTTCGGCAAGGCTTATTCAAAGAATATGGCTTATGCCGCATCACGATACACAGAGGCAAAGCTTGACAAAATAAGTGCAGAGCTTTTCCGTGATATTGATAAGGACACCGTTGATTTTGTCCCCAACTATGACAATTCAATGATGGAGCCTACCCTCTTCCCCGTTACTTTCCCGACAGTACTTGTAAATAATAATCTGGGTATCGCAGTAGGTATGGCAAGCAACATCTGCTCATTCAACCTCAATGAAATCTGCGAAACAACCATTGCACTACTCAAAAATCCCGACCACGATATTGCAGAGACACTTCTTGCTCCCGATTTCAGCGGCGGCGGTATTCTTCTTTACGACAAAGAGAAAATTGACGAAATTTACAAAACAGGCAGAGGCTCTGTACGTGTCAGGGCAAAATATTCCTACGATAAAAAGAACAACTGCATTGATATAACGGAAATTCCTCCCTCAACAACAGTTGAAGCAATCATCGACAAGATAATTGAACTTTCAAAGGGCGGAAAACTCAAAGAAATCAGCGATGTCCGTGATGAAACAGACAAATCAGGTCTTAAAATCACAATCGACCTCAAACGAGGCGTAGACGCTGATGCACTTATGCTCAAACTCTTCAAGAAAACTCCTCTTGAAGACCCCACAAGCTGCAATTTCAATGTTCTCATTGCAGGTGTGCCCAAAGTTATGGGTGTGGGCGAAATTCTTGAAGAATGGCTCGGTTTCAGAACAGAATGCATCAAGAGAAGAACAGCCTTCAACCTCGGCAAGGCAAAGGACAGGCTTCATCTTCTCTTAGGTCTTCAGAAAATTCTTCTCGACATCGACAAGGCAATCAAAATAGTAAGAGAAACCGAAGAAGAGGCAGAGGTTATCCCCAACCTTATGATAGGATTCGGAATTGACGAAATTCAGGCTGAATATGTTGCTGAAATCAAACTCCGTCACTTAAACCGTGAATATATCTTAAAGCGTCTTGAAGATATTGAAGAGCTTAAAAAGACAATTGAAGATATGGAGGATATCCTCAGAAGCCGTGCAAGAATCAAAAACATCATTATTTCAGAGCTTAAAGATGTAATGAAGAAATACGGCAAAGAAAGAAAGACCGAAATCAACTATGATTTTGCGGAAGACGGCGAAGATAATGAGACTGAAGTACCCGACTACCCCGTAAGACTCTTCTATACACATGACGGCTATTTCAAGAAAATCACACCTCAGTCTCTTCGTATGAGCGGTGCTCACAAGCTCAAGGAGAATGACTTCATTACACTCGAACTTGATTCAACAAATGCCGCAGAGCTTCTCTTCTTCTCAGACAAATGCCAGACATATAAATCAAGGGCAAGTGAATTTGAAGATTCAAAAACGAGCCTTCTCGGTGATTACGTACCCACAAAGCTCGGTTTTGACCAGGGGGAAAACAGCGTTTATATGGCTGTAACAACCGATTATAAAGGATATATGCTGTTTTTCTTTGAAAACGGTAAGGTCGCAAAGGTTGACATGGAGTCTTACGCAACAAAGACAAACAGAAAGAAGCTTATCAATGCTTATTCAGATAAATCTCCCCTTGTTGCGGCATATTACATCACAGACGACACAGAATTTGTGATAAAGTCAACTTCGGGCAGACTTCTTCTTTTTAATTCGGGTGCAATAGCATCAAAAACAACAAAGAATACACAGGGTGTTGCAGTTATGACACTCAAAAAGGGTCACCGTGTGGCTTCTGTTGTAAATTTCAAAGAAGATATGTTCACAAAGCCTCAGAGATACAGGACAAAGACTCTCCCCTCTGCAGGTGCAACACTCGCTGCTGACGATGCAGGCGAACAATTGACATTTTAAGAAGAAAAAAAATCTCTCTTTTTCAAGAGAGATTTTTTTTGTTGGTGCGGATAACAGGGGTCGAACCTGCACGCATCGCTGCACAAGAACCTAAATCTTGCGTGTCTGCCAATTCCACCATATCCGCATATGTCAATAATTCAGCAAAGCTGAATTATTGAATGATGTTTGACTATCGTCAAAACGATGTTTTGCTACGCAAAATGATGTATGACCTTCGGTCAAATGATGTGTTTGCCTTCGTCAAACAATGATTAAAGTACCTTTGCGAGGAAGTTCTTCAGTCTTTCGCACTTGGGATTATCGAAAATTTCTTCGGGAGTGCCTTCTTCAAGGATTTTACCTTCATCCATGAAGATAACTCTGTCAGCAACCTCTCTTGCAAAACCCATTTCGTGAGTAACAACAATCATTGTCATACCCTCTTTTGCAAGGGATTTCATAACTTCAAGAACTTCACCGACCATTTCGGGGTCAAGAGCTGATGTGGGCTCGTCAAAGAGCATAACTTCGGGTTCCATACAAAGAGCACGGACAATAGCAACTCTCTGCTTCTGACCGCCTGAAAGCTGGCTGGGGTAAGCGTCTGCCCTGTCCTCAAGACCGACTCTCTTAAGAAGGTTTCTTGCCTTTTCTTCTGCTTCCTGCTTACTTTTTTTAAGAAGCTGTGTAGGAGCGAGCGTCATATTTTTAAGAATATTCATATTCACAAAAAGATTAAAGTGCTGGAAAACCATACCCATCTTCTGTCTGTGAAGATTTATATTAACCTTTTTGTCTGTAATATCAACATCATTGAAAAGAATCTGACCGTCTGTGGGCAGTTCAAGGAGATTGAGTGAACGGAGGAATGTTGACTTACCGCTGCCTGAAGGACCGATAACAACAACAACTTCACCACGTCTGATATCAGTATTAATTCCGTCAAGAGCCTTTACTTCGCCACCGAAATAATGTTTTTTGAGGCCTCTGACCTGAATGATATTATCGCTCATTACGACGAAGCCTCCTTTCAATAACCGAGAACACCTTTGTGAGCACAACAACCGTAAACAGATATACTATTGCAACAGCAATAAGTGGCATAAATGCTTTGAAGGCTCTGCCTCTGATAAGGTCACCTGCTTTTGTAAGATCCATAATTCCAACATAACCTGCAACAGATGTTTCCTTAAGAAGAGCAATGACCTCATTGAGAAGTGTGGGAAGTGTTGCCTTTACGGTTTGGGGAATAACAATGTGAATCATTGTCTGCACATAGTTAAAACCGAGTGAACGGCCTGCTTCAAACTGACCGTTATCTATTGACATTATGCCGCCGCGGAAGATTTCTGCAACATAAGCCGCTGAATTAAATCCGAATGCAACAACAGCAATAAGAGTATCATTGTCCTGTGTAACGAGAATAACAAAATACCATATCATCAACTGAACGACAACAGGTATACCTCTGATAACAGTTATATATAATTTTGCAATACCGTTGAAGAATCTTAATGCATGATATCCGATTCCGCCTCTGAGTTTCAATGATTCTTCATTCTTATCATATGAAGAACGGACAGCTGCAAGAACAATACCGAAGAACAGCCCGATTATTATTGCAAAAAAGGTAATAATAAGTGAATTTACAAAGCCCTCTACAAGCCATTTCCATCTGTCATCATCAATAAAACAAAGAATAAAATCGGCTTTCAGTTCTGTAAAGGTTTCAATAAACCATATTTTCAGAGCTTCCAAAATGATGCCCCTCTCTTAAATTAATATGAGGACGGAACGATGCCGTCCTCAATTTTTTGCTAATTTTTATTTAAACTGTTGCATCCTCTGCTGCGGGGATGTATTTTGCGATGATAGCATCAATTGTGCCGTCTGCTTCGAGAGCAGCAAGAGCGCCGTTAACAGCTGAAAGAAGAGCTGTATTTTCCTTTGCAATGGCGATTGCATAATCTTCAACTGCCCATTCAGCATCAAGAATCTTAAGACCTTCGTTAGCTGCTACAAATGACTTAGCAGGTTCGTTGTCGATAATAACGGCATCAACCTTGCCTGTCTTGAGAGCCTGAACAGCGTCTGCACCTGTCTTGTAACGGACAACGTTTTCTTCGCCGTAACCGCCGTTTTCAGCTGTATCTGATGCGTAGATATCGCCTGTTGTGTCCTGCTGAACACCGAACTTCATAGAACCGTCACCCTTGAGGTCATCAAGAGATGTGATAGCTGAATCTTCAGCAACGATAACAACCTGGATACCTGTTGCGTATGATGTTGAGAAGTTAACACTCTGAAGTCTGTCTTCTGTAACAGTCATACCTGCCATACCCATGTCGAACTTACCGGTTTCAACACCGCCTACGATTGAACCGAATTCAACGTCTTTGATTTCAAGAGTCATGCCGAGCTTTTCAGCAATCTTTTCTGCGATTTCAACGTCGATACCTGCATAGTCGCCGCCTTCAACGAATTCATAGGGAGGGAATGCTGCGTTTGTTGCCATAACAAGAACGCCTTCTGTTGCAGTCATTGAGCCTGCTGCTTCTGCTTCTGTTGAGTTTTCTTCATTCACGGGAGCTTTGTTGTCTGTGCATGATGTAAAAACAAAAGCAAGAGTACATACCATTGTGAGTGCTACTACGATAGCAATGATTTTTTTCATCTGTAATTTCTCCTTTTTATTTTTTAATAAAAATTACAGGAGTTAGTATATCACATAATAATACGGAATTCAACCATATTTTTGCATATAAATAAGGACAAATTCCGTATAATACATTGTCATATTTAATAAATATACATAAATTATTTAAGAAAACGGCTGTAACCGTCTCCGTGCTGAACACATCTTGAAACACGGCTGAGTGTTGCTGAAGAAATGTCTGTTTCTTCAATAACCTGATTATAGGTCTTACCCTCAATCAGCAGTTTTGCCGCTTTTACACGCTGAGCCATCTGCTCAACTTCCTTGATTGTGCAAAGATCACTGAACAATGCTTTGCAGTCTTCGGGAGTGTTTATTGATGCGATGAGTTCATAAAGCTCGTTTGTCATTGATTCATCTTTTTTAGGCATATCCGTCACCTCAGATATTTTCAAGTGAACGGCTGAGGAAGGCTTTCATCTTTTCAGACTTCGGATTGCCGAAAATTTCATCGGGTGTGCCGAATTCTTCAATAACACCGTCTGCCATAAAAATGATTTTGTCCGAGACTTCCCTTGCAAAGCCCATTTCGTGAGTAACAACAATCATTGTGCTGTCACCTGTTTTAAGGCTTCTGATAACCTTGAGAACTTCGCCCGTAAGTTCGGGGTCAAGAGCCGAAGTAGGTTCGTCAAAGCAGAGGATATCGGGATTGAGTGCAAGAGCACGTGCAATTGCAACTCTCTGCTGCTGACCGCCCGAAAGCTCACAGGGATAGTTATTGATTTTATCCGAAAGCCCTACCCTTTCAATGAGCTTCTTTGCATTTTCTTCAATTGCCTTTTCATCACCGTGATTGAGAAGTGTGGGAGCAAGCATGATGTTTTTCAGAACGTTATACTGCGGAAACAGATTGAAATTCTGAAAAACAAGCCCGAAATGAAGACGTTTTGTTCTGATATCGGCTTCCTTCATTCTCTTTGACTTCTTATCATTGCCGTCATAAAGGAGTTTACCGTTTACGGTGATTGTACCTTCATCGGCAAATTCAAGAAAATTCAGGCATCTGAGAAGTGTTGTCTTACCGCTTCCCGATGAACCTATAATTGAAAGAACTTCACCTTTTTCAAGGGAAAAAGATATATCTTTGAGAACTTCAACCTTGTCGAAGCTCTTTTTTATATTTCTGACTTCAAGCACTGACATATCTCTCACCCCTTAAAATAATCAAGTTTCTTTTCAATCTTTCTGAAAAGAACCGTAAGCATACCGTTAAAGATAAGATAGAATGCGGCTGTGTAGAACAGGGGCCAGATAAGACCTGCACTCTTGATGTAAACCTGAGCGCTCCATATGATTTCATAAACGGCAATAATTCTTGCAAGAGATGTATCCTTTACAAGAGTAATAATTTCGTTACTCATGGGAGGAATAATTCTCTTGATAACCTGAAGAAGCACAACTTTGAAGAAAATCTGAGTTTTGGTCATACCGAGAACCTGACCGGCTTCATACTGTCCTTTGGGAATTGATTCAATACCGCCTCTGTAAATTTCAGAGAAATAACAGGCATAATTGATAACAAAAGCCACAAGTACGGCGGGGAAACGGTCAAGACCGTTCCATGTTGCAAGCCATTGCATGAATGCATTATCATAAACTGCAAGCATATCCTCTGCCCATGCACCGATAAGACCGGGACCGTAGAAAACAACGATAAGCTGGAGCATAAGAGGTGTGCCTCGGATAATCCAGATAAATATCTTCATAAGTGCGCTGACAGGCTTGAACTTACTCATTGAACAGAAACTGAAAATCAGTCCCAGAGGCAGAGCAAAAAGCAATGTCAGACCGAAAAGCTTGACCGTTGTACCGAAACCGTTAAGAAGGTCAAGCGTAACATTTAAAAATGTCTGCATAAAACATTATCCTTTACAGAAAAACGGAGGCAGAAATTTCTCTCTGCCCCGAGTTTTAGTTTTGTTTAAATCAGAATGCGAGTGTGAGTTCGTATTTCTCTGCAAGAGGAACAAGAACGTTTTCTTTCTGAGCTGTCATAAATGCATTGAGAACATCTGTTGCATCTGAGCCCTTTCTGAAACCTACGCCGTATTCTTCGCTTGTGAGTTCAACACCCTTTGCAAGCTTGTCATAGCTTGTGCCTTCGCCTGTCATAGCGTTAGCCATTGTAATGTCGATGATACATGCATCAGCTGTGCCTGACTGAACTTCCATAAGAGCATCAGCCTGAGTAAGAACTGCTGTGTATTCAAAGCTGTTGTCCTTAGCTGCTGCTTCACCTGCTGAACCTGATTCAACTGCGAAGTTGAGTTCTGCCATTGAAGCTGCGTCTGCATAATCAGCAACCTTGTCAGCTGCCATAACAACTACCTGAGCATTCTTAACGTATGCTGCTGAGCAGTTTGTATTGAGTTTAACTTCGTCTGTGATTGTCATACCGTTCCAGATACAGTCAATCTTGTTTGATTCAAGTTCAAAGAACTTGTTGTCCCAGTCAACTTCGATGAATTCAACCTTAACACCGATAGCTTCTGCGAATGCTTCTGCGAATTCAGCATCAAAACCTGTCCATTCGTCACTGCCGGGATCTTTATAATCCATAGGAGCGTAGTCTGTGATACCAACTACAAGTGTGCCCTTGGAGATAATCTTTGCAAGGTCAGAATCTTCTGCAAGCTCATCAAGACCTGTGATAGGTTCAACATCAAGGTCAAGCTTTGCTGTTGCTGCTTCGGCTGCATCATTCTGAACAGCTGCATCTGATGAGGGTTCTTCATTGGTTGTTGTTTCTGCACAGCCTGCAAATGCGAATACAAGCAGAGCTGCCATAAGTAATGCGATAATCTTTTTCATGACAATTATGTCTCCTTTCGATAGTACGTTTTCCGTACATTAACAATCGGTATTATACTTTATCAAACTAAAGTTGTAAAGTG
>JAZSPR010000020.1:0-5454 GCA_045537555.1 Acutalibacteraceae bacterium
ACAAAGACGGCACCTACTGGGCACTCTATATCAATGATGAATACGCAATGTTAGGCGTTGACCAGATTGAAATAACAAACAACGCTGTATATTCATTCAGAATTGAAACAATGTAAAAACAGCAAAAGAACCTCTGCAAAAAAGCAGAGGTTCTTTTTTGGTGCAGCCACTGCGTTAATATCCGAACCAATGCCCGATTTTTCAAGATCGGCAAAGGTGATTGTTTTCGTTTGTTCTCTGTAATTGAATGTGATGACCATTTTGTCATCATAGAGAAAGATTGCATTGACAAAGCTGTCAATGAGTCTTCGTCTGTGTTCAATTTTGTTAGTGTTTAATTTTCTGAACTGTTCAAAATAGCAGAGGATATTTTCTTTTGTAATGGTCGGTCTCGCCATTTCTTCTTTCATTATTTCAACTGAAAGTTCTGCTTTTTCTCGTTCCAACTCATCTAATCTTTGCTTGGTTGACGGGCTGATAATACCCATCTGTATTGCATTGACCAGATTGTCTATGCCCTTCTGTGTTTCTGCAAATCTTTTGCGAAGCAGAGGTAAAACTGTGTTTTCCTGATTAAGAACCGCTATGGTTCTGTTTACAAAATCCTCGATAATATCCTGATTGGCAAGAAGCTTTTTCACTTCTTCAATCACAATGTTTTCAATCCATTCCTTGCGGACTGTTTTCTTGTCGCATCCCCGATGACGTTTTACGCTCACACATTTGTAATAACGGTGAACCTCTTTTGTGTGACTCGTTCCGCTTTCACCAACCATCATACTCTGACACTTACCGCAAAATAATTTTGTTGTCAGCAAGTAATCATCTTCTGCTTTATGACGGGCAGGAGCTTTTTTATTTTCTTTCATTCTCTCCTGAACTCTGTCGAATAATTCTTGCGGAACTATTGCCGGGATTCCGTTCGGCTGAACAATGTCACGGTACTTATATTCACCTATGTACTTGCGGTTATGAAGCATTCGGGTGACACTGTTGACACTGATTTTTCCGCCGAGTTTCGTGCGGATACCTTTGATGTTCATTTCATCGGTAACCTCACGCATACTTGCACCTTCGGCATAACTTTTGAATGCAGCAAGCACAACAGGTGCAGTGATCGGGTCAATCTGAAAGAACTGATTGCTGTCAATGTAATAACCTATCGGCAAAGTGCCTCCGTTATATTTACACTTAAGTGCATTTTCAGTAAGACCCCTTAAAACTTTTTCCGAAAGCTCTGCCGAATAATATTCCGCATAACCTTCGAGCATGGACTCGAGCAAAATGCCTTCGGCATTCTGAGAAATCAATTCGGTTGCCGACAAAACTTTGACTCCGTTTCTGCGAAGAACATTTTTGTAATAAGCGGAATCAAATCTGTTACGTGCAAATCTGTCAAGCTTCCAGACAAGGACAACTTCAAAATTTTTATCGGCGCTGTCCTTAATCATTTTCTGAAAGTCAGGACGGTTATCCGTCTTTGCAGACAATGCTCGGTCTGTGTATGTACCGATAATCTGAATATCATTTTTCTCGGCATACTCCTTACATTCTCTGAGCTGACCTTCAATTGATTCTTCTCTCTGATTGTCCGAAGAATATCTTGCGTAGATAACTCCTCTCATTTTTCACCAACCTTCTATTTTATTTTTATTTGCAGCCGTGGAAATATGGAAAATAAATTTCCTACATTACCACAGCACTGCTTCTATTGAAATGTTGCTTTTATTGTGATAGGATAAAATGGGTGATTGATATGAGCATCGGACATAGTGCGCATGGCAGAAAAATAGCCGAAGATGAAACAACTGTAATTTACGAGTATAACTGTGTTAACATTAACAAAGAAAACTACAAACAATTAATGGAAATATATGATGGAGAAATAACAATCTGCAAAAACGGATTAGTTGAACCCGAAATTCACGAGAAGACTAAAAGGCGAAAGAACGGAAGAAAATATATTGAAATTAAAAGAATACATAATGACGTTAATTATAATAAACTTTTAGAAGAGAAAAAGATCGTTATAAAAAACTGCAGTAACACTTGGAAGACTACCAATAGTGGCGAAGATTTTATGGCACTAAAACTGATATGGAAAATCTTTGATTATTATCAAGATAACGGTTGTATGCCCAAAAGCATCACTGTATATTATTAATCATCAAAAAACCACATGATAAAACGTTTGAAAATCATCGTTGCGATTACATGTTGCATCGGTGATTTTTGATTTTTGAAAAGTATTTTGTTTTAAATATTTAGCTTTTCATTCTTTGGCAAGCAGGGCAAGTGTGTATACACTTTGCAAATTCTGCTCGCAAAACCGTTCGGGTTTTCACCCATTCACTATCTTTGCAAGCAGGGCAAGTGGGTACCCAAATTTGAAAAAATCAAATTTTTGCACCACTCTTTTTGCCGCTTGTTGGGGATAACCCCAATCCCCAGAATTGAAATATTTTTTGCAAAATTATTTCAAGCTGCGCTTCTACGAAGCTTATGTTTTTATAAAAAACTAAAATCTCTGTTTTATCAAAAGAACAATTGTTCGGTTAGTAAAATTATAATTCTGTCCAACTTTTTTGTCAAGGATAGTGTTGGGCACAAGTTGATTGTTAACAAAAAGTTTACAATTAAATTTCTCGTTTTTGAGGTTAGCTGCAACATAGCGCAAGGATAAAACCCTTGTTTAAAATCTTTGATTTTTCATCAGAGAAGCTGCGCACTTTACATTCCGTCAGGATATGTATAGAAGTGCGCCCTTCGGGATTATTCGCTTATTTCCGACTATTATTTTGCGTGTTTTTAACATATTTCATATTCACATCTCCTTTCAATTTTAGGCATAAGAAAACCGCTTCACTAAATGTGAAACGGTTTGAGAGAAATGTATTTTGTTTTTTGTTTCAATAATCAGTTCGACAAATTGGAATTTACTTGTCTTTTTTTACGAAAGTGAATGTCACAGGAGCAAACTCCAATAGTTTCAGATCGCTTCCAGTTCCATCCGGTCGTTCTAAACCTAATGTATATGAGGTGCTCATATGAAAGAAACAATACTAAAAAATCAAATAAAAATATGGTTTTGTTATCACAGCTGCATTTTATTGAAATGGCAAATAAGATATGATATAATCAAAATGACAATTCCGCAAAGCAATGTGAATTAAAAAATCAGGCTGACTGCGTTTGTGAGGTAATGATATGAGAAATTATGATATTGCCGCCTTTATATGGCCGTCTTACACAGGTGACGAACCGAGAACCCGTATTTTCTGGCCCGAGGGCTACGGTGAATGGCAGACTGTTAAAGCAATGACCAACAGAGGCTATGAAGGTTGCCGTTGGCCCCGTATTCCCACCTGGGGATATGTTAACGAAGCTGACAGCAGGGTTATGGAAATGCAGATTAACTGCGCTGTTTCTTACGGCGTCAACGTTTTTATTTATGACTGGTATTGGTATGATAACCGCCCGTTTCTTGAAAACTGTCTTAATGACGGATTCCTTAAAGCCCGCAACAACACTCAGATGAAGTTCATGCTCATGTGGGCAAATCACAATGCAACTCATCTCTGGGATAAGAGAAATTCCGATACAGACCTTTCAACCGTTATCTGGAGCGGTGTTGTTACTCCCGAAATTTTTTCGGAGATATGCGACAGAACAATCGAAAAATATTTCAAGCGTGAAAATTATTATATGATTGACGGATGCCCCGTCTACATGGTTTTTGATGTTGACAACTTCATCCGTACATTCGGCACAACTCAGGAATGCAAAAAAGGTCTTGAAGAATTCCGAAGAAAAACCGTTGAAGCAGGCTTCAAGGGTCTC
Source organism: Acutalibacteraceae bacterium (assembly GCA_045537555.1). Lineage (GTDB taxonomy): Bacteria > Bacillota > Clostridia > Oscillospirales > Acutalibacteraceae > UBA1081. Next base: position 3,841 of record JAZSPR010000020.1, read on the forward strand.
CATTTTCAGGCTGTAAACTGGAAAGGACATACATATAACTGGCTTAATGACGGTGACGACTGCAAAGGCATGACAGTTTATGAGCTTTATGATTATCTCGGATTTGATTCCGTTACAAATTACAACTGGTTTTCCTGCGTTGACCCCGACGGTGAATATGCGCAGCAGACCGACGCTTATATTGAAAATCTTGAAGAAGAAACCAGGTTGATGAATGTGCCTTTCTATCCCAATATTTCAGTAGGCTGGGATAATAACGTGAGATTCAACAAGTTCATTCCCGGCGTTGTTAAAAACAACACTCCCGAAAATTTCAGAATCGCCTGCGAAAAGGTCAAGAAATTTGCTGATGAGTCAATAGAAAAGGGTGTTATGAAAGCTCCGTTCATTACAGTTAACAGTTGGAATGAATGGACCGAAACCAGCTATCTCCAGCCTGATGACCTTTACGGTTACGGCTATCTGGAAGCAATTAAAGAGGTGTTTGCCGGGGAATGAATATGACTGTTTTTAAAGATTTTTCTTATGGTACCCATGAAAGACAGAAAGCTGACATTTATATTCCTGAAAAGCCTGTTTCCCAATCAGGACTGATACTTTTTATACATGGCGGCGGCTGGGCTGAGGGTGATAAATCTGATCACACTCCCGATGCAGAGTTTTTTTCAGGACTTGGATATATATGCGCCGCTATTAATTACCGATATGTTTCCAAAAGCATAAATGTCCATCATGTGCTTGATGATGTAACAAGCTCACTTAACACCATAAAGCAAAAATGCAGCGAATACGGCTACAATATAAATGAGCTTATTTTATCCGGCGGATCTGCAGGTTCACATATCGCACTTCTTTATGCTTACACGAAAAAGGAAGTTTCACCGATTAAGCCCTCGGCAGTCTGTTGCTACTGCCCGCCTACCGATTGCACAAGGGAAGATTTTCTTATGGGCATTAAAGGTGAATTTGAAAGTTGGAAATACGGACTCCTGTCACAGGTATGCAATGCAAATATATCAAAAGAAACTTTAAATAACGAAGCTTCACAAAAAGCTTTAAGTGAAATCTCACCTATAAACTACGTTGATGAGAACTGCATCCCTACCGCAATTTTTTACGGAAAAGAAGATGACCTTATTCCGGCAAAGCACATAGAGGATTTTGAGCGTAAGCTTGCCCGGGCCGGTATTAAGCACGATTTCGTTCTTTACAAAAATTCAGGCCACTTACTCGACAAAGACCCCGATGCGGCAATCAAAGCCAGAAAGATTATCAAGCAATATGCAGAACTTTATTTCTGACTTTTAGCAAACGTAACAACCCTGCTTATATCGCTGTGCCCCATTATCTTCACAAAGAATGTTCAATTCTTATGCTCAACGGCAAACAGCCCTCCCGGGTTAATCCCGGAGGGCTGTTTAGTTTATTTGTCACCGTTAAGCTTTCACGGTTGTTCCTGTTTCTATCTGTAAATCGGCAGGCTCCAATTTTCTATCTCTTCTTTATCACCGTAGAACAGATATTTTGTTTCGCCGATTTGAGCAGAGAATGTGACTGAATCCACATCTGTATACCATTTATTATTAAAATAGTCCCATACATCAGTCTTGCCTT
>JAZSPR010000007.1:0-8149 GCA_045537555.1 Acutalibacteraceae bacterium
TAATATAATTTATTGTTTTATGCTATAAACAAACTTCGCCACTCGGCGTACCTTTGTACGCCTTCGGGTAACCCCAAACAACGCAGATGCGTTGTTTGGGCTCAGTTTGTTCATTCTGCGCATTTTTCCCTATCCCCTAAAAAGGGGCTGTAAAAAAACTTTTGTTTTTTTACAGCCCCTTTTTGATTATTCATTATACACTAAGACATTAATCAGAATACAGTTGCAAAAAAATCATAAACCAATGACAGTATGTGGAATAAAAATCCGTAAACATCAAGCATCATTGTCATAATTGCGGGAACTTGTATATCCACACCTTTTTCTGCAATAACGGGTTCTGTATTCTCGCCGAGTCCGAGTTCATAAAGCTTTGCAAGCACTTCTTTTGCAATTATCTCATTACCTTTTGCGCTGGGATGTATTTCATCACTTGCAAAGTTATCAAGGTCATCGCCGAGAGCTGTTCCGACATCAACAATCACAATTTTACCGGGATTTTCCTCATCATAGCGGGCAATTGCAGCATTGATTCTGTCTGCACCTGCCTGATAAGGTGCTCTGAGATAACCTGACTGAGGATTATAAAGAGTCTGCATAAGGATAACCGCATCTTCATTATGCTCATTTATAATGTCAACGATTTTAACAAGATTTACATAAACATTGTCTGCTATTGCATCATATTTTGTATGGTCGTCCTTTACAATCGAATCAAACATAAGGTCGATAAGGTTATTCAGAAGAAAGTCGTTTCCGCCGATTGAGATGCTGATAATATCAGCCTTTTCAAGGTCTGCAATTACAGCTTCATTTGAAAGACGGCTTATAAGGTTGGCTGTTGTATGACCGGGCACGGAATGGTTAACATACTCATAACCGTTGGTGTCTGCAACAACTTTACCGTAGCAGGCTGCCTTTGAATTTGCAAGACCTGAGCCGTAAGCAATTGAGTCACCAAGCACCAGATAAAACGGTTTTTCATCCTGAGCAAAGGCAACAACACTTAATGAGCATAAGAGCATTACAAAACTGAGCACTATTGCTGTGAATTTTTTCATTTTAATTCCACTTCTTTCCTTTTTTTAATATTATAGCATATTCTGAACAAAAAATCAATCAAAAGAAATGGTTTTTATGTTTCTAATATACATAAAAACTGAAAAAATAATAATCTGTTACAGATTTTTGAGTTTTTAAGTGTTTAATAAATCTTCATAAGTTATATTGAATACCTTGACAAATGCAATTATTTCTATATCCGTAACAAACCGTTTCCCGCACTCAATGCGTTGAATGGCATTTTTATCAATATTAATACCCACCAGTTGCATTTTGTCTGCGAGTTGCCTTTGAGAAATATTTAAAGCTGTACGAAAATAAGCTATCTTTTTTCCGCAAACATTATTTAATCCGTCATCCGTTTTGTTTATAAACATAAAATTCCTCTTTTCTGACATTTAGTGCTTGTCAACGAGAAAATTATATGTTACAATCTAAAGTAATATGACATTCACAGAATGTCAAAAACAGGAGGAATAAATATGTCAAAAAAAATTTTAGCGTTTATTTGTATGTTCTTGTTTTTGTCTGTTTCTTTTTTCAGTGTTTCTGCTGCTGAGTACGATGCAAAAACAGACGGTTCTAACTGGATGAGTGCTGTTGACGGTTCATCTTACATAACATCCATCAACATCCCCGGAACTCATGACAGTGCAACTGCTTATTGTACTTTCGGTTTGATCTCTCAGACACAGTTTTTGAACATTGAAGCACAGCTTTATGCAGGTGTACGATATTTAGATATGCGCTTTGAGTTGAAAAACGATGAATTCTATGCCATGCACGGTATTTCAAGCTGTCATGTTTCAGACGGACTGTTTGCTGCTAAATTGACAGCCGAAGATACTATTGAAGTTTGCAAACGTTTTCTTGACAATAATCCCGGAGAATCAATTCTTTTCCAGTTGAAGGAAGTAAACAGCGCTGCGGGGGACAGCTTCTTTGATTTATTCTACTCAAAGTATATTCAGGGTGATGAGGATTCATGGTATCTTGAAAATAAAACTCCCACTCTTGATGAAGCAAGAGGAAAAATAGTTCTTCTTCGTGTAGTCAGCGCTTCAGCAGGAAAATTCAATGATTCCAACAGCGGAATTAATTTCGGCAGCTATCCTTATGTGGAAGGAACAGAAGTAATTGACTTCCGGCTCGGAAACATCTGGACATTGGAAAACGGAAACAATGTTTATTCTCATACGTTTGTACAGGATTCTTATAAGCTTGCTCCCCGTCAGAAATGGGAAGCTGTATCTGCATTCTGGAATGAAGAACTCAGCAAGGAAAATTACAATATCAATATGACTAACTGCACCGGCGGCCTTCCGTTCCCGATTTATACAGCATGTGAAGTTAACGCAAAAATATCCGAATATGAATTCGTAAAAGGCGAATATTACGGAATTGTAGGCTTGGAATTTGCAAATGAAGAGCTTTGCGAAAAAATCTTTATGAGCAACAACTTAACAGATGCTGTTTATGAGTCAACCGAAGCTCCGGCATCCGCTCAGTTGACGGCTTCACAGACATGCAGAAATTCAATAATGTATTTTATCTTTAATACGCTTGCAAGAATTATATAATAATACAATCAAAAACACCGATTTAGACGGAGAAGAGCGGATTTTCTCCACACCTTAATACACCAAGAAAAATATGATATGCACCCCAAAAGTCAGACACTTTTGCAGGTGCATATTTTTACTTTATAGGCAACTGCATTTCTGTAAAAAAGATTATATGTCCCGTCGATTTGTCCTGCGGGCACGGCGATGGATTACCTGAAAACGGTTACTGCAGGCGTACTGAGAAAAACGTTTTTTTGTTGCAAAAAAAGAAAGATTTTGTTTTGTCTGAACTTTGGGTGCTCTTCAATCCCGTCGAATTTTTTTTGTTTGACATTTTATTTATATAGTAGTATCATATAATAATAGGAAAATATGTTTTTCGGAGATAAAATATGCTCAATAAACTTGCAGTTGTTGAAAAAAGATTTGAAGAAGTGAATGCATTGCTCTGCTCGGGCGATGTGGCTTCTGATATGGAAAAATACACTTCACTTATGAAGGAACTCAAACAGCTCACTCCCACAGTTGAAAAATACAGGGAATACAAGGCTGCCGAAAGTGCTTTCAATGAAGCAAAAGAGATGCTTGATGAAGGCGGACTTGATAAGGATTTCAGAGAAATGGTCGAGGAAGAATACAAACAGGCAAAGGAAGATATGGAAACTTTCACCGAGGAGCTTAAAATACTTCTTCTGCCCCGTGACCCTAACGATGACAGAAATGTTATTGTTGAAATCCGTGGAGGTGCAGGCGGTGAGGAGAGTGCTCTCTTTGCTTACGACCTTTACAGAATGTATTCAATGTATGCCGAAACAAAGGGCTTTAAAATTGAAGTGCTCAATCTCAATGAAACAGAGCTTGGCGGTATCAAGGAAATAAGTTTTATGATAAACGGTGAGGGTGCTTATTCAAGATTTAAGTTTGAAAGCGGTGTTCACCGTGTTCAGCGTGTTCCCGAAACGGAGTCGGGAGGAAGAATCCATACTTCAACCGTAACTGTTGCAGTGCTTCCCGAAGCCGAAGAAGTTGAATTTGAACTCAACGAAGCAGACCTTATATATGAAACATACCGTGCAAGCGGTGCAGGCGGTCAGAAGGTCAACAAGACTTCGTCTGCCGTGCGTGTAATTCACGTTCCTACAGGTACTGTTGTTGAGTGTCAGGTTGAACGAAGCCAGTATCAGAACAAGGACAGAGCAACAGAACTCCTTCGTGCAAGACTTTATAACGAGGAATGCAGAAAACAGCAGGAATCCATTGACGGTGCAAGACGTTCACAGGTTGGTACGGGCGACAGAAGTGAAAAAATCAGAACCTATAACTTCCCTCAGAGCAGAGTATCAGACCACAGAATAGGTCTCACACTCTACAAACTCGATGCGATTCTCAACGGAGACCTTGACGAAGTTATCGATGCACTTATTACTGCTGATACGGCGGAGAAAATGAAGAATAATTCTTGATTATTCTGCGTAGGGCGGCTTGCCCTCAAGCCGCCGTTTAAATTACATCAGACCTGCGGCGGCTTGAGGGCAAGCCGCCCTACGAAAATTGTGATAATAATGAAAAACACTCTAAAATTAAGAACTTTTGATATAAATAAGGATATTGATGATATAAAGATTGCCGCAGAGATACTTCGTAACGGCGGTATAGTTGCCATACCCACGGAGACCGTTTACGGACTTGCCGCCGATGCTTTCAGCGGTGAAGCCGTGAAGAAAATTTTTGAGGCAAAGGGCAGACCGCAGGACAACCCTCTGATTGTCCATATCTCGGATTTCAGTCAGATATATTCCATTGCAAGGGAAGTGCCCGAAAGTGCAAAGAAGCTTGCCGATAAATTCTGGCCCGGTCCTCTTACGATTATTCTGCCGAAACGTAAGGAAGTTCCTGACGAAACAAGCGGCGGACTTGATACGGTTGCTGTCAGAATGCCCTCCCACAAAATTGCAAATAAAATCATTGAATTGTCCTGTCCTCTTGCGGCACCTTCTGCAAATATTTCGGGGTTTCCCAGCCCCACAAGCTTTGAACATGTTGAAGCCGATATGGTTGGTCGTGCAGATGCCGTCTGTGACGGCGGTGACTGTGATGTCGGGGTTGAATCAACTGTTATTACACTTGCAACGGAAATTCCGATGCTTCTGAGACCGGGCGGAGTAACTCTTGAACAGCTTAAAAGTGTTCTCGGTGAAGTTAATGTGGCAGATGCTGTTCTCAACCCTATGGGTAAAGATGAAAAAGCAGAGTCACCCGGTATGAAATACAAACATTATTCACCCGATGCTCAGATTCAGATTGTCAGAGGTAATCTTACGGAATTTGTTGATTATGTGAATAATTCCGATTGTGACGGCGTATTGTGTTTTGAGGGAGAGGAAGAATTTTTCCCTGATAAGATAATCGTTACTTTCGGCAGTGAAACGGATTCTCTTTCTCAGGCTCAGCGGCTTTTTGATGCTCTTCGTGAACTTGACGAAAAGGGAGCAAAGAATGTTCTTGCACGTTCACCGTCGACAGACGGTGTGGGACTTGCCGTGTGCAACCGTCTTTACAGAGCCGCCGCATTCAGATTTATTGACGGCGTAAAAAGACCGATAGTAGGTCTTACCGGTCCGACAGGTGCGGGTAAAGGCTATATTTCAGCTTATCTTGAAGAGCTCGGATGCTATGTCTGTGATACAGATAAAATTGCAAGGGAGCTTACGGCCGAAAAATCACCGTTTCTCGGAATACTTGCAGAGAATTTCGGCGAAGATATAGTCAATGACGGTGTTCTTGACAGAAAGCTTCTCGCTTCACGTGCTTTTGCAACAAAAGAAAAGCAGGAGCTTCTCAATTCGCTTATGCATCCCGAAATCATTGCAGTTGCAACCGAAAGATGCCGTGAAGCACTTTACAAAGGTGCTGTTGCTTCGGTTATTGATGCACCTCTTCTTTTTGAAGCAAAGGGAGACAAGGTCTGCGACACGGTAATAAGTGTTGTTGCCCCCAAAGAAATCAGACTTGAAAGAATCATGAAACGTGATTCCATTACGGAAGAACAGGCACTAAGTCGTATGAGTGTACAGCATGAAGATTCTTTTTATACTTCAAAATCTGAATTCACAGTTCTGAATGACGGAAAAACAGACATAAAAGAAGCCCTTTCAGACTTTGTAAAAAAATATCTGGCTTAAGGTGATGTGATGGCAAAACAGAAGAAAAAAGGCTCGTCGTTCATTATTTTTCTGCTTGTGTGTATCATAGTGGCTTTAAGCGGAAAAATAGTTTACGAAACGGCACTTGAATTTCTTTATCCGAAGAAATATACTGAATATGTTGAATATTACGCTGAAGAATACGGCATTGACGAAACGCTCATTTATGCCGTTATCCGTACCGAAAGCGGATTTGACCCCGAAGCCGTGTCAAATGCCGATGCAATAGGTCTTATGCAGATGACAGAAGATACTTTTGATTGGCTTACAATGAAAACGGGTGAAGATTATGAGTTTAATGACTTGTTCACACCCGAAATTTCAATAAAGTACGGCACATATTTCTTATCTGTACTGCAGAATGAATATGCGATAACCGAAACCGTCATTGCGGCTTATCATGCAGGTATGGGCAATGTCTCATCGTGGCTCAGTAATCCCGAATATTCCGATGACGGACAGAATTTAAAAAATATTCCCATTTCAGACACGGCACATTATGTGAATAAAGTCATGTCGGCAATGGATTACTATTATAAAACGGAGGAATTAAGAAATGGAAAAGACAAAAATTGATGAAATGAAAGAAAAACTCTTTTACAATCCTAAACATGTATCAACAGTAATCAGCGAAAGTGAAGTTGACATTGCTGACGGATTCTGTGAAGGTTATAAGGAATTCCTTGATAAGGGTAAAACAGAAAGAGAAGCCGCCGCTGAAATCATTGCACTTGCAAAGGCAAACGGTTTTACTGAGTTTATCCCCGGTGAAAAATATACAGCAGGAGAAAAGGTTTATTACAACAACAGAAACAAGTCAGTTATTCTCTGCGTAATCGGTAAGAGAAGCATTATTGACGGCGTTAAGATTGCCGCAGCACATATTGATTCACCCAGAGTTGACCTCAAACCCAATCCTCTTTATGAAGATTCTGATATGGCTCTTTTCAAGACTCATTATTACGGCGGAATCAAAAAATATCAATGGACTGCAATTCCTCTTTCACTTCACGGTGCTGTTGTACTTAAAGACGGTACAACAATCAATGTCTGTGTCGGTGAAGCAGAAGATGATCCCAAATTTGTTATAACAGACCTTCTTCCTCATCTCGGCGGTGAACAGAACAAGAGAACGCTCAGAGAAGGAATCAGAGGCGAAGAACTCAATGTTCTTGTAGGCTCACGTCCCTTCAAGAATGAAGAATGTGCAGAAGCCGTAAAGCTCAACATTCTCAGCATTCTTTATGAAAAGTACGGCTTCACAGAAGCTGATTTCCTTTCAGCTGAATTTGAAGCAGTACCTGCATTCAAGGCATGCGATATCGGTTTTGACAGAAGCATGATAGGTTCTTACGGTCACGACGACAGAGTGTGTGCTTATCCTGCAGTAATGGCGGCTCTTGATGCCGAGAATCCTGATTACACAATTATGTCGGTTCTTACAGACAAAGAAGAAACAGGCAGCGACGGTAACACAGGTCTCAATTCATCATATATGACATATTTCATTAACTATCTTGCCGCTATGGAAGGCTATGACGGTTATGAAGTTATCCGTAAGTCAGAATGTCTCTCTGCAGACGTTACAGCAGCATTTGACCCCACATTCCCTGATGTTATGGAGAGAAGAAATGCAGCATTTATCAACAAGGGCGTTGCTGTTATGAAGTACACAGGTTCAGGCGGTAAGGGCGGCACATCAGATGCATCTGCAGAGTTTATGGGCAAGGTCCGTGCTATGCTTGACAACGCAGGTGTTGTGTGGCAGGTAGGCGAGCTTGGCAAGGTTGATGCAGGCGGCGGCGGAACAGTTGCAAAATATGTTGCCAACCTTGACATTGATGTTGTTGATATCGGCGTTCCCGTTCTTTCAATGCACGCTCCCTTTGAAACAGTTTCAAAACTCGATGTCTATATGGCATATAAGGCATTCAGCGAGTTCTTTAAACAATAATTTATCGGGGTCTTTTATTGAAGGAAAAGTAATTTTTGTAGGGGCCGATGCCCACATCGGTCCGATTGCGTAATGTAATGGAGCAATAACGATTGAAAATCGTTCTATTGCAATAAATTCAATGAATCAATTTGTTCATCATGCGGAAATCAGAGATTTCCGATTTGTCTTCGACAAATGCGGACCGATGTGGGCATCGGTCCCTACACATTATTCAATCAGCCCGACAAATTCTGATTTATCAAAAAAAAACGGACTGCCCTTGAATCAACAAGGCAGTCCTTTACTGTTATCTGAATATCAGTTTAAGCCACTTTTTCATCGAATCAATCCACACGTGATTGTATTCGATGATTTCATTCATA
>JAZSPR010000115.1:0-4454 GCA_045537555.1 Acutalibacteraceae bacterium
CAAAGAAAGAAGCGGTAATATCATAAAGGCTCTTTGTCTTCATGTAGCACACACATGCAATCTCAACTGTGCTTATTGCTTTGCAAGTCAGGGCAATTATCACGGTGACAGAGCAGTTATGTCTTTTGAAGTGGGCAAGAGAGCACTCGATTTCCTCGTTGAAAATTCAGGCAACAGAACTAACCTCGAAGTTGACTTCTTTGGCGGTGAACCTCTTATGAACTGGCAGGTTGTAAAAGACCTTGTTATGTATGCCCGTTCAATCGAAAAAGAAAAAGGCAAGAATTTTCGTTTCACTCTTACAACAAACGGTGTGCTTGTTGATGACGATGTAATTGAATTTGCAAACAAGGAAATGCACAATGTAGTGCTTAGTCTTGACGGCAGAAAAGAGATTCACGATGCCGTGCGTGTTGACTATGCAGGTAACGGAAGCTGGGAGAGAATTGTTCCCAAATTTCAGAAATTTGTTGAGGCAAGAGGGGACAGAGAGTATTACATGAGAGGTACTTTCACTCATGCAAACCCCGATTTTACAAAAGATATCAATGAAATGCTCAGACTCGGTTTCAATAAACTGAGTATGGAACCCGTTGTATGTGCTCCCGATGATGCGGCTGCACTCACACAGGAAGACCTTCCCGTTGTTCTTGAACAGTATGAAATCCTTGCAAAGGATATGCTCGAAAAAGAGAAAGAAGGCAAACCTTACACATTCTATCATTACATGATTGACCTCAAGGGAGGTCCGTGTATCTATAAGAGAATTTCAGGCTGCGGTTCGGGTACTGAATATATGGCTGTCACTCCCTGGGGTGACCTCTATCCCTGTCATCAGTTCGTAGGTGATGAGAAATTCCTCCTCGGCAATGTTTTTGACGGTGTCACAAACAATGATATCCGTGAAGAATTCAGAAGCTGTAATGTTTATGTCCGTCCCGAATGTAAGGATTGCTGGGCAAAGCTTTACTGCTCAGGCGGTTGTGCCGCAAATGCATACCACGCAACAGGCTCAATCAGAGGTATTTATGAATACGGCTGTACACTCTTTAAAAAGAGAATGGAATGTGCAATTATGATGCAGGTTGCAAAGGAACTCGGCAAATGAACACGCCGATAGTTGATTTTGTAAAGAAATATGCCGATTGCGGTATCTCGAGACTTCATATGCCCGGTCATAAGGGTGTTTCATTCCTCGGTTGTGAAAATCTTGATATAACCGAAATAAACGGTGCTGATGCACTCTATCAGGCTCAGGGAATCATTGCAGAGAGCGAAAAGAATGCAACATCTCTTTTCGGGTCCCTGTCAACATTCTATTCAGCGGGCGGTTCATCGCAGAGCATAAAAGCCATGATGGCACTTGCTAAAAACGGAAAAAAAGATTTCACCGTCCTTGCTGCAAGAAATGTACATAAATCATTCGTTTATGCGTGTGCACTTCTCGGAATAAAAGTCCGCTGGATTTTCAGTGAAAACGAAAACTTTTCACTCTGCAGATGTAATATAACAGCCGAACAGCTTGAAAATGAACTGCAAAAAGAAAAAGCCGATGCCGTATACATAACTTCGCCCGATTATCTCGGCGGAATGAATGATATTGCATCACTTTCGGAAATTGCTCATAAAAACGGAGCACTTATGCTCGTTGACAATGCTCACGGAGCTTATCTTCGTTTTCTCCCTGAAAGTCTGCATCCGATAACCCTCGGAGCCGATATGTGCTGTGATTCTGCTCACAAAACACTTCCCGTGCTCACGGGCGGAGCATATCTTCACATAAATAATGAGAAATTCATAAAAGGTGCAAAATCTGCCCTTGAAATGTTCGGCTCAACAAGTCCTTCTTATCTTATCTTGCAGTCACTTGATTTGTGTAATGCATATCTCAATGAAGGTTATAAAGAAAAACTTCGGGAATGCATCTGTAAAATTGACAATTTGAAAAAAGAACTCAGAGAAAACGGTTGGAAAATACTTAAAAGCGACCCTCTGAAACTCACGGTTCTTACAAAAGGAACTGATTTTGCTGATAAACTGAGAAATTCAGGTATTGAATGCGAATATGAAGACCCTGATTACACGGTTATGATGTTCACACCCGAAACGGACGATGAAACTTATAAAAAGGTCATTGAAGCGGCAGGGAAGTGTGAAAAACAGATAACGGCAGAAAATCTTTCATTGCCCGTTTCTGAAAAATGTATGGAAATCAGCGAAGCAATTTTTTCGGATAATGAAGGAATTGATGTGAATGATTCCGTCGGCAGAATCGTTGCCGATACTTCTGTCGGTTGCCCTCCTGCCGTGCCGGTACTTGTAAGCGGTGAAAAAGTTACGGCAGAGGCTGTTAAAGTAATGCAGTATTACGGAATTGAAAAAATAAAAGTTATAACCGAATAATTTTAAAGACAACAGTTTTTCGGCTGTTGTCTTTTTCTCTTTCTGAATTTAAAATAATTATACTTGCAAATTATGTATAAAAATAGTATTATTAATCTGACTATAAAAGATATATGGTGATGAAATGTTGAATTTTGTTATTGACTGTATTGATAATGATGCAGACAGAAAACTTATTGAAAGTCTGTATATTGAATATATGCCTTTTCTCAGAAAAAGAGCATATGAGCACACCAAGGAAATAAATATCGCCAATGACCTTGCACATGATTGTATGGTTAACATTATAAAACATCTTGATAGCATAAAGAAGTTACCTGAGAATAAAATAAGAGCTTATTTCTCCGTAAGCATTAATAATATTGTTAAAAACTATTTAAAACGTGCATCAAAACAGGCTATCTGTAATACATACGATTTGTCCGATGATTATTATCTGTCAGCAGATGTAAATATTGAAGATGAACTTGACCAAAAATATGATTATTTATCGATAAGGACAGCCTTTGACAAATTGCGTGAACGTGATAAATCATTAATCGTAATGAAATATGATCTGGAATTCAGCGACAACCTGATTGCTGATATTCTGAATATCAAGAAAGATAGTGTCAGAATGTCCGTATTGAGAAGTGTCAGAAACCTGAAAAAACAAATCAAGATTCAGGAGGGATAAATAATGAACGAGTATAACGAAAGAATTTTAAAAAATGTTTTACAGGATATCAGAGAAGAAAATGATGATGAACTGCTAAAAGAAATTGAGGAAGCAAAAAATGATCCTCTTTTTCAGATAAAAGAAGGTGAAGCAGAGGCTTTTGTGCAGAAATATTCAGAAAAATCTAAAAAGAAATCAAGTAAGATTTTCTTGAAAGTTGCTTCAATATTGCTTGTGGTTGCAATCGGCATTACATTTATTCCCTTTACTGTTGAAGGTCGCAGAAGTTCGCTTGCCGAAATTATTGTAAATTTTGTGAATTCAGAATTTGTTATATTCGGCAATAATGAAAATGATAATCTTCTTCTCTCCTATGAAGGTGAGTTTGTGCCTACATATATTCCGGAAGGTTATAAAGTTAAGTCGGTAACGAATACCGAAGATAAGAAAGAAATTGTTCTCTCTGACAATGATAATCATTTAATTATATTTGTAGAACAGAACTATGATGTAAAATCAAATATTGATTACAAGAATACAGATTACAAAGAAGAAATCAAGGTGCTTGAATATGACGGCGTTTATTACGAAAATGACGGAATAAAGTATATTTCATTTGTAGCCGAAAAAAAATGTATCCTTATTTCGTGTAATGACAGTAGTATTGACCTGATAGGCTTTTCAAAAAAAATAGAAAAAAGATAAAATAATGTTACATATCTTCCTCAGAGTTGTTATATATATTAAATAATAATTCTGAGGAGGATTTTTTTAATGAAAAAATTATTATCAGTTATTCTTGCATTTGTTTTGCTTGCCCTACCTATGTGTGTAGAGGCATATGCATCAGACGGTGAATCAAATTTCGATGACCTTGTTATGCCGTGTTATGACTATGTTTCTTCAGTAAGTGCAGGATTGTCAGAAGGCGTTTTGGGGTTTGTTAACTGTCTATCCTATTGTACAAGTTTTCAGGCTGATAAAACCTTTGTGCTTACCTGCACTTTACAGAGATGCACAGCAAGCTCAGCATGGGTAAGTTACAAAACAACAACAGAAACATTCAGCGGTATGGGTTCATTTACCATTGAAAAGAAATGGTTTGCACCTGCAAATTATGCTTACAGAGTTCTCACTACACTTTCAGTAAAAAATTCTGCAGGAACTGTAGTAGAAACTGCATCAAGAGCATCAGGCGTTTTATATAAATAAGCTTTTTATTTTAACTGATGACTAAAAAAATCAGCCGCTTCAAACGCCGAGCTCCCGTAAGGCAGTTTTTCTTTAAAATGTGAACTTACGGCACAATAATGCGTTAAAAACCACCGATACGCGACAGCGTTATCGGTGGTTTTCGCCTTTTCTTGTACACGTAATTTCGCATTTTAAAGTG
>JAZSPR010000009.1:0-8537 GCA_045537555.1 Acutalibacteraceae bacterium
AAATGTTTTTATATGCAGTTTTGCCTGCCTCTGTATCAAACTGTCTTATGCGTAAAATCAGTTTCAGTTTAAGTCCGTAATAAAATATAAAATCCTCTGAAAAACTATCCATCGGTCTTAGCGTTTCAAGAAAATCCAGACGATACTGATTAAGAAGCTTTTCGGCTTCAAAAGGATTCTCCGTTTCTGTCGCAGTGTTTGCGATTTTCAGAATTTCCGCAGACAAGGACACATTGTCCGTATCAAACGGCTTTTTCATTTTATCTGCACGGACCTTCGCCAGAACAAGACGCAGATTTCTTTCATTTTCATTCCATGCATCAATCAATGGCGAGTCTGATTTCTCGTGATTTCTTGGTGGCAAAAGAGTTAATCCGCACAATTTTTTCAGTGCTTTTTTCCCTAAAAAACGATTACACAATTCTACAAAATGTTCCTCTGTTATGGGCAGAGGTGTATTTTCGCCAATTCCGTCCAAAGACGGTAATTGTGATATCAGATAATATTCAGCCATATCACTCAGCCTCTTTCAAAAGCTTTGTAACCTGAGGGCTGAGATAATTTGACAGCATTTCCGTCACAGCCTCTGCAGAATAATCATAATATGCTGCGCCATTGTTTACAGCAATGCGGAATCCGCCGTCAAAGCTATCGTTTGCTTTAAGAGTAACTCCACTCAACAATTTTTCTTTGAGAGACGAAAGAAGCATATCTTCAAGCTGTTCCAGATCATTGCTGTTCAGAATGACGGCAACATCTTCCGCTTCCGGCTTTGATGCCCAGCACTCAACAACCTTTATAATAAGCTGCGCCAAAGCGTCAGACGAATATACCTCTGTAACATTTTTTTCTGCAATAGCTTTAAGCTCCCTTGCAACACTTTCTCTGAAAGAAATGAGAAGATTTCTGCCCGCCTGACGAATAGCGTCTTCGCTTGATTTTACCATGCGCTCATTTTCATTTTTGGCATTGAGCAGAATCTTATCAGCCTTCGCCTGTGCATCAGCGATAATTTTTTCAGCCTGTTCCTTTGCTGAATCAACTATACTCTTTGCTTCAGTTTCTGCAGCATTTACGCCGTCCTTTCTGATCTGATCAATAAGCTCTTGTAATTGTATTTCCATAATATCGTCTCCTTTGAGGGTAATTAATATCCTTATATATTTTTTGCATTTTCTCTCAAAAAAACACAAAGGGAACCATCAATCTCTGCAGTCAGCTGGTTCCCTAAAATACATTATTTATTTTACTTAATCATTATAACACATGTTTGTTTTTTGTCAAGATTATAACACAAAAAACCTTGTGTTTTATTGACCGTTAGCTGATTCACGCAAAATCTCTGCTTCTTCATTTTTCAGATATAACAAATATCAGTTTTGTTTATGTTGCGGTCGATTTTGCACAAGTATCCCACTGATTAAATTTAACACACTCCCTTATTAAAGCAAGAATTAGTGAATAGCAAAAAGAGCTGACAGACATTTAAATCTGTTAGCTCTTTATCTTTGAATAACTGAATTTTGTTGTCACTATAATCAGTTACCTGCTGACTTCAATCAGACTCCCTAACCAGTGTTCTTTATTCTTACTACCTAAATTATACACAGATCTTTCTCTTAAGTCACGTTCTAAAGCGCACGAAATTTCAGAACTTTTTTAACAATTGAACATGCATTGCGCACAAAAAAGGGGGTATTAATTTGCAATATTCTCTACGCTTTTGTTTATCACCTGATGCATTCGCAAAACTGTCAATACCCGTATTCCGGATAGACATAGTCTTCACTCCATGTGCAGTTTTCGGTTATTATATCTTCAAGGAACATGAAATGTGATGTTTCCCAATAACCGAAAGTGCAGTTACGGAAAGCAAGTGAACCGTTTTCGCCTCTTTCAAAATAACCGAAACCGTCTGAGCCTGTAAGAGTGCAGTTTGTAAATTCAAACACACCGCAAACATCAGAAATATCCATCGGACCGTCCGAACAATCTCGGATAGTGCTGTTGCTTACATAAACATTTCCCGTTTTGTCTTTTGCTCTGATTCCGTAAACGCCGCAACCGAAAATGTCAGTGTTGTCAATGGTAACATCTGAACAATTTGAAAAATCCAGAACATCCCCTGAACATTCACCTGCATCAACATGACCTATAGTAAGGTTCGAGATTTCAATACTATTGCAATTTTCAAAATTCAGCACAGTAGCATATCTGGGAGTAACAACTAACTCTGTATCAGAAAACTTTTTTGTGTTGCCCGAAATCTTAATGAACGAAACGTCTTTTATAAAAATTTCTGCACCGTCAAAGCATTCATCAAATCTGACAAATTTATGAGTAAAATTCTGACTCTGCTTTTCAACATAATCACTTAAATTGTAATAACCCTCTTTAATGACTATTTCTGTATTCGGCGATATAGCATTCAGAAATTCAGAGTCTGAACTTACATTGACGGTTTTCATCGGGATACCGTTTTCATCTGCGGAGAAAACAGAAGCTGTTTCACCGCTGTACGTACTGAGTTGAAGTCTGTTGGGGTCTGTGGGCAAAGCAAAAATATTGCTGTCTCTGCAAAGCAAACCGATTTTCGAACTGCCGAGAAGTTTTACTTTACTATCTTTGAGTGTATAAACACTAAGCGTGGAGTCCGGAGCCTCTTCTTCCTTGTTCATACTGAAAACATAAAGATAACTGTTACCGTCCGATGTTCTGACATAATACGGGTCAACGAAAGAAAAGCGACCGGTTTCATATTCAGCAGTTTCGGAACACACGCTGATGGTGTGATAAAATCTTTCACCCTCATCATAATCACCTGAAACGGTAAGCTCTTCATCTTTTTTATCACCGGTAATATCGGTAAAAAACGGCACTGATACAGGCAGACTTACGATATATGCATCGGGTACAACGGTGTATTTTTTGTGAAACAAATCGGGATATTCTGCAAAGGTTACAGTTACAACCTGAATACCGAAATTTGTGGGAGCAATATCTCCCGCATTGAACCAGAAGGTTATTCCGTTGTAATCGAGGGTCCATGTGATGTCTTCTTCTGAAGTGTTATTGAAATAATCAATAACCGCAGTTTTACCATCAGGTTCATCCTGACCGATACTGTTCATAATCTCTTTTTCTACAGCTGCGGGGATTTTTGACACATCCGTCACAACATCAGAAAGAGTAAGCTCTCTTCCGCTTTCAGTATCGTAATTATATCCGCTGAAAGCACGTGAATGTTCTTTGCCGTAATCTTCAAGAATGCTTACAGCAATATTGTCGGCACGTCGCACCTTGACATCAAGGGATGAAACGTAGGTTGAAAAAGATTCACTGTCATTCTCAAATTCTTCTGTGGCAGAAGCTAAAAAATTATCCTTTTCTTCTTCCATAGACCTTTTCCGCATAGCAGATGTTTCCGAAAGAGTTTTGGCAAGAATGGGATATTTTTTCTCCATTGATTTATCAAGGGTAACATCCGTATATTCACTTCTTACAAGCATTTCAGAAGAATCCTCGTACCACTCATAATGAGAAATATATTCCTTGTTGAGTGAAAGAGGCGTTGCCTCACCGCTTGTTTCATCGTCAACAGTCTGTGTTGTTGACGGCGCATCAGGATCAGGGTTATCGTTACTATCGCACGAAGCAAAGCTGATAATCATGCAAAAAGAAAGCAGAACCCATATAATTCGTTTTAACTTATCCATATTGATTAAAATCCTTTAACGATAAACGCAACAAGCTCTGTTGCAGATTTATCTTCACGTTCATCTGTAATTACTGTAATGATGCTTCCGTCGTCAAGAACTGCTGAGTCGCAGAACCACGGATAATTTGTGCTGAACAAGTCACCATCAGAGATTTTTTCGATAAATGCACCGCTCTTGTCCCAGAGAATAACGTCTCTCATGTTGCCGTCAAAACCGATATATCCGTTTGCGGTCTGAGTGACAAATGTTACACTTCCGAGTCCTTCGCCTTCAGCATCGCAGAGAGTTTTCTGAAGAACACCGTCTTTATTGTAAATGAATACCTTGTGCCCACTGTCATCAGCGGCGTTTGCACAGACGTAAATATTGTTTGCATCAACACACAGATGCATTATTGTATCTGCTTCTTTGAAGGTTACGGGAGTTGAGGTGTACGTATTTTTGCTGAATGTAACAATCTCACATTCATTTGATGTGAAGAAATTCACGCCCCATGTACCTGACGGATGAACCGCAAGAGAATCAATATCCTCATAAGTTGCAATTATATTACCTTCCTTGATACGGAGAATGTCGTTCATCGAACCGCTGACCCAGAGTGTGCCGTCTACGGTTGCTTCTATTCTTTCGTAATCATCTTCGGGGAGCTCGATTTTATCAACAAAGGCAAGACATGTACCGTCATAGTGACATTCGCTGAGTTCTCCGTCAACAAGAACATATACTCTGTCACCGATTGAGGCAACGGAATGGTCGAAGGTTTCAAAGGTTGTAACGGGTGCTTCAAATGGAACGAATGTTGAGCTGACTGTCAATGAGCCTGCCTGTACGCTTGCAGGTTTAGCAGAGAAGGGCTCGCCTTCCCATTCCCAAGGGCCGTCAACGTTGCCGATGTCTTTAATATTAAATGTGATGCCGTCAAGCAAAGCCTGAATATGAGCATCTTTGATGTCAGTTGCATCAAACTTTATGTAGACAGATGCATTTGCGTTTTCAACACGGTTGAAATAAACGAGTGTGTCGTCACCGTCGTCATACTTAAGAAGGTCAACGCCGCCGACTTTTACTGTATCGTAAGCATTGTTTTCTTTGTACTCGTACTGATTGAAGCCGTAATATACAAGGTCTTCACGGAAATCGTAAGGCTCGTCAATTTCAACGCTGATTGTTGCCTGGATTAAGTAATATTCTTCATCTTCGGGGTCAAGAACCTGAAGAACAGCTTTGGAGTATTCTTCTTCATTCTCGAAGTCCTCTTCAATGTTTATCCAGTCGTCACTGAGCTTAACCGTGAAAAGCGAGGTTTCAATGTCTGCATCAGAATTGCCTGACGGCTGTTTAGTGTTGTCGGGCTTATCGGGAGTATCATCGCCGCAAGCCGCAAGCGAAAACACCATTAAAAGTGCAAGAAGTAATGCGAATAATTTTTTCATATTTACATCTCCTTTAATTTTTATGCCCAAGGGTCTTCCTCTACGGGGACACGGATATCCGAAAGGCATTGGATTTCAACAAGGAACCACTGACCAGTTGAGGGCTTTCTGCGAAGCTTCATAGGTCTGGGGTTATCTGCACCGCCGCTTCTGACATAGAGCGTTGCCCAATCTGCATTATCGAAAGAATAAGGATTTTCGATAACGGTAATTTTATATGGTATATCAGGCTTATAGCTGTTCTGCGGTGTTGCACCTTCAAAATATGAACGTGCTTTGTATCCTTCGGATCCAAGATGCTCTTTGATAAACTGCTTCTCAAATCCGCTCACTTCGCCCGGTCCTTTGAGGAAATTGAGCATTTCAATTGTTTCATCCGGATTATGCTCATAGTTACATAAAGCTGCAAGAGTAAGTGCAGTTGTTTTGAAGGCTGAATCAAGGCTTGCTTCGGGTAATGCCTGAAGCTCGGCAACATTTGTCGGAAGTGAAGCAAAGGTAAAGCTTTCGGTGTGGTTTCTGCCCTTGCCTACTGACTGCACGGCATTGTTCACCGCTTTGTTAATGCCCTGCGAAACCTCTCGTTTAAGTGCGGATTCTGCCTGTCTTTTGAGTGAATCAAATAATCCCATTGGTAATACCTCCTATTCTTTGATAAATCTGTAATTCATAAAGGTAAAATATCCGCTTTCGTCAAGCGCCTTTACCCACGATTCTGCTTTTTCATCAAAAACCTCACCCTTAATTCCTGTATCGTACCAAAGCTCACTGTCACGCAGCTCCCACTGCATTGGTGAATCGGCAATCATACCGTCAACAAGAGTGAAATATCCCGCCGCAACCGCTTCGTCAATCTCGTTCTGAGACACACCTTCGGGCAGGGGCATCAGCATATACAGTTTGCCGTCATCGCATATTTTAATCTGCATACCGATTATCTTCTTGCGTTCTTTCATTTCTTCGGCAACGGCATCTTTATCTGTTTCGTCTATATAAAGCATAGGTGAATCAAGATAACCTTCTGCTGTCAGATAAACAAATTCACCATTATCTGTATATGTGCCTATTGACTGAAATTTCCATTTGCCGATAAAATCCATATCTGTTCCTCCCGAGTTAATTCTTCTGATTCTCTGTCTGCTTCGGCTTTTCTCTGCGTTCGACATTGTTATAAAGGAAATTATCTGCACTACCGGTTATTATCATACTGCCGGGTCTGGTATAAACAGTTGCGTTTTCCTGCATTCTAACAGACTTGTTTTTTGAGGCTATGCCGTTAATGATAAGAAAACCGACAAGCAAACCTATGGCAAGTGAAACGGGAATCCAGAAAAACGGCACTCCGTCCTTTTCTTCTGCAACAGCATCTGTTTCTCCGGGTTCATCAATTTTCTCAGATAAAGCATCTTCCGGTACATCATAACTTCCGTTTTCAAGATAGTCTTCCGCAAGAGAATAGCAAGCGTAAATACCCTCATAGTAAGAGTTGTTTTCATCGTAAGCTTTACGCATATTTTCAACTTCATTTTCGTCAAGCAGATCTTCTGCGTTGCCCGAAAGAAGAACAGCATAAGTTTTATCGGAATCGTTGTTCAGAATAATGACTCCGTTTTCATTGTCTGTATTTTCTGCATATACCTGCTGAGCATATTCATAATCAGTAAGACCGCTTGTTCCATCACTTATACAGAACATAATGCACAGACCATATGAAGCTTCAAGTCTTTCGGCGATAGCTTCAAGCTCATCATATTCGGTGTAAGAAAGTTGACTTAAATCATCGTTAATGTACTGATATGTATAAGCGGATGCACAGACAGTTGCTGACAGACAGATTACAACTGCAACAAGAATCACAAAAATCTTTTTAATCATGTCTCTGCACCTCCTTAAAGCAGTTCAATCAGCCATAACAGACCATAGATAAGTGCACCTATGCCTGCACCGAGTAAAAGAGATGCTTTTGTAACGGCTTTTTTATCCGTTGGAATATTACCGACAAATTTACCTGTCTGTCCATTCATTGCAAAAGTGAAATTCTCACCATTCCACTTTGTGTTGAGAATCCACACGGGATAAAGTGCATATTTGTAAATGCCGTTTGCAACATTCATGTTTGCGCCCTGATTTTCAACCTCATCATAGCCCTTTACAGTTTCTCTGAAGGAATCAATAATACTCTGCCTGATTCTCTCGTTAGCTCTCGGCATACTTTCTTCGGCTGATACATCGTATTTATCTGCAAGATAACCCGCAAGATATGCGGTGTTGAAATCAACTGCCTGAGACAAATCAAAAGGTTCAACTGATTCCATAAGGTCGTTGGGCATTTTTGTTGAACCGTCAACGGGAATGTTGTCAAAGCCTATATTGCCGCTTCTGTAAATGTCAAAATATGAGGTTTCTGTATATTCGTAGTTTTCATCCGACCACTTTTTAATTTTTTTTGCTTTGTAATTTGCATTGCCGATTGCATCGCAGGTAAAAAGCCAATGAGGGACATAAACGCCCTTGACTTCTTCAAGTCGGTTATCGGCAAGGAATGATTTCGGCACAAACTTCTTGGTTGAAATATGTTTTTTCAATGCCTCTTTCGCCGCTTTTTTATCAAGTTTGAAAGGAATGACAAGATCAGGTCTGAGTGCACCTGAAAACTGCCCCTTCATAACAACCTGATTACCGCAGTAGGGACAGGTTGTTGCACCCGTTGTTGAGTCGGCAACAATTTCACCACCACAGGAATTGCAACTATAAACACTCATGCCGTCAGTTTCACCTGCACCCCATTGTGTGCATTGAGAATTCCAGTTAATACTGTCAACTTGTTCTGAAACATTCTCAGGCATGTTGGTAATATCAAATTCGGTGTCGCAGTAAGGGCATTTAAGCCTTTGTGCGCCAACATCAAATTCAACTGCGCCACCGCAGTTGGGACATTTCTGTTCAAGAATTGTTGACAAGGTTATCATCTCCTTGCTTATACTGTTTAATGGTTTCTAAAATTTCATCAAAGATTTTTTCTCCGCCGTCGGGTAATTCAAGACCTGTGTTAAAGCTGTAGTATTCTCTGTCTGAAAAAGTCAAAGCAATTTCATCTGTTGCGCCGTCAAGAACCTCTATATCACTGCGCTTGAGCTTGCCCCAACGGAGAACGTCGTACTCGTAACAGATTTCACGGATATCCTCAATCGCTTTGGCATCTATCTGATATTCCGTTGTTACATCCTCTTTATCTGTTCCGACGGGATAACGGTAATGATATTTCAGCCAAACCTCGCCGTTATCTTTTAGAAAGATTTGCGCCTGTGTCAATTCACCGTTCATACCGCCGCCTGATTCATAGCGGCAAGAGGTTATTGTATCGGTCAGAGAAAACACCATACCG